>CAMOUW010000005.1 GCA_946626755.1 uncultured Clostridia bacterium | reverse complement strand
TATAAGATCGCTGTATCCCCTGGCCGATATGTCCCAGCCGTGTCTGATCCTTTTTTTTAACTCCATATAACCCCCTTTCGTTGTATGAACATTATGTATATCTACTATGATTATATTTATAAAAAACATAATAAAAAACCCCCTATGGGGGTTTTGGGCACCAATAAAGTTGTCGTACGCTTACTATAAATATATGTTCAAAAACTAACTAAAAAATCTGTTTAAAAAATCTTGTCGGAAAACTTGCGTATCTCCTTTATTCGTTCTAAACTGTCAGCACCCAGTTCGGATGCGGTAAAAATCATACCGGACATCTGATAATAAAAAATAATCTCCGCTTCATCTTTAGGAATACCTTTTTTTTCCATAATATCAGACATAAACTCATCTTTATACATAGAGGCTATAATACCCATAATTATCCTTAAAGACCTCATGTCATAAAGAAGGACATTATACTTTTCGATATCCGGGCTAAGCTGCCCGGATTCAGCTGATATCTTACCAGTTCCGTATTCTCCCAAAATATATTTTACGATCATGGGATTGTCACGAAGCGCTTCAATAACAAGCTCTGTAAGCAAATCATCCAATCCTTCATAATGAAGATAGAAAGCACTTCTGCTTATCTGCGCACTGTCGCACAATTTTACTATACCTATCTTCTCATAAGGAGTATTTTTCAATTCATTTAAAAGAGCATCCTTCAATACCTTTTTTGTATAAAGGATTCTTTTATCCACTGTCTTTCTCTCTTTTTTTTCTTTATCTTTTATCATGATGATTCCTTCAAAAAACAATTTCTTTACGCCTAACATTTTTATACATAATCAAAAAAAAATTAACCCCCATGGGGGGTTAATTTTTGATATCATATCAAATTATCCGGCATCCTCGTCCATCGTTTCAAGTAAAAAGCTCACCGGACGAAATCCGTCATTACATGAGATCATAGCCGACTTCGGATCTTTCATCCAACCGTCATAAAAATTTTCCCCGCCGTGTGCAAGGGCCATGACAAATGGAGAAATAGTTTCCCAGGCGCTTAAACAAAAGCCTTCAGGACGCTCCCAACCGTTACAGACAAAAGTCTGTCCAAGCTGCATATCACAAGCGTGCTCCAAAGGATTTTCATACTGCTTTATCAGATCATCATACCGGGATATTTTTTTTACAGTGACTTTAACCTTCTTCACACTACACTCTTCCTTTCTTTTCCGAGTGGCACCGCTATCTATGATAATACCTAAAACACTCAAAAACACAAGATATCCCTTTGAAGTATTAAATCTTAAGCCTATTCACATCCCCACCGGCATATAAACAATTTTCACGGAGTTGTCTTCTCAAACAATCTGTCTATGGTTATCTGCGTCTCTATCTCGGGCTCCCATGTGTTTATAGCATTTTTTATTTTTTCTGCAACAGCTGAACCGTCATCCTTTCTGTCTCCGGGAATAACCACATCAAAGTAAATGATTTTTTTCGGCTCTCTTTGAAGGATCCTGAAATCATGGATCATTAAATCTTTGTCCATAGTATACAAGATCTTCGAAACCATGGTTTTCAGCCTGATGGTCTCCTTATCATCCTTTTCCACCGGATCCATATGTATTGTAACATCACAATCCGTATTTGCCATGATCTTATTTTCCACTTTGTGAATAAGGTCATGCGCTGCCATGATCCCCATGCTTGCCGGAACCTCCGCATGCAGCGAAACGTATCTCCTACCGGGTCCGTAATCATGCACCATAAGATCATGAACACCTATTATTTTTTCTTCCGACAGCGCCTGCCTCCTTATCTCATCCGTCAGTTCTTTCGAAGGCATAGCACCAAGAAGCGGTGCCATTGTATCCCTGCAGGATATAATGCCGGATATTATAATGAAAATGGCCACACCTGCTCCTGCCCATCCGTCTATGCTGACTCCCGTAACCGCCTCCACGATCATGGACACAAGCACAGCCGTAGTGGCAATGCTGTCATTTAAGCTGTCTTTTGCCGTAGCGATCAGAGTCTCAGATCCTATCCTTGTTCCTACTGTACGATTGTACCCCCACATCCAAAGCTTTATACCTATGGAACAAAGTAGTATCACAAGGGCCGTCACAGTAAATATAACCGGCTCAGGCCTGATGATCTTTTCAATAGAAGACCGCAGAAGTGTAGCTCCTACTATCATAATAACAAAGGATACAATCTGTCCCGCTATATATTCCATGCGTCCGTGACCATAAGGATGCTTTTCATCCGCAGGCTTTCCCGCTATTTTAAATCCCGCAAGAGTCACCACTGAGGAAGCCATATCTGTCAGATTGTTAAATGCATCTACCAGTACCGAAATATGTCCGCCCAAAATGCCGGCAACCAGCTTAATTGCAAAAAGTAAAATATTGCAACATATTCCTATAAGCCCCGAACGAACCCCTGTCTTTGACCTGTCCTCTGCTTCTTTCCCGTTTTTTTGTTTATAAAATTCTTTTTTATCCGTCATGTCATCCCCCGGTTTTACAAAAAATGACAGCACGCTCTCTCACAATAGAAACATTTTATTACATGACTCGCAGGTAAGGGAAGAGTAATTATATGGCGTGCTTGATTTTTACTGATATTGACATTTTCCGGCGCTTTGATAAAATAACACGAAAACATTCACAAAAAAATGGTGGGAAAAATGAACAACAAAAGCTCTTACAATACGAAACAAAAAAAAGAACTCGCAGATTATCTAATGTCCGTAAAGGGCGAACATGTTACGGTAAATGATATCTGCGAGCATTTTAAGTCAAAAGGCATCTCAATAGGCATGACTACTGTCTACAGACATCTGGAGCGAATGGTCGACGATGGTCTGGTAAATAAATACATCATAGATTCAAATTCTCCCGCCTGCTTTGAATATGTTTCAGAAGAAAAACACCAACATGAGCATTCCTGCTTTCACTGTAAATGTGACAAGTGCGGAAAGCTTATTCATCTTCACTGTGACGATCTTGAATCCATAAAAACCCATCTGGCAGATGAGCACCATTTTTATCTGAATCCTTTTAAAACCGTTTTTTACGGATTGTGCGATGATTGCAGGACCGAATAAATATCGCCACACAGCTCATTTTACATATGATGCCATAAAAAAATAAGGCCTGTCTTTTTAGATAAGCCTTATTTTTAATTGGTTTTAATTTTCTCTAAGCATCTTTTTAGCCTTGGCGAGATAAATAATGTAGATAATATATCCTATGAACAATGCTACGCCGGAAATGATATCCAGGATACCTTCCACATGCTGTGCCCATGCCATTCTTCCGAAGAAGATGGATATAAATGTGGCAACTGCAGCTGCTATAACAAAGATAAGGATGAGAACGGAAACCTTTTCTCCGAAGCTGATCATCTTTTCGTCACGCAGTCTTTCTGCCAGATTCATAATACCGGACACCACAAGGATCATAACGATCACCTCGCATACTGTTCTTGCAGTAGATGCGATATTTTCAGGTACATTTCCACCGATGCTGAGTCCCGTAAGGACAGCCGTCGCGATAGAAATAACAAGCACCGCAATAGACAGACCAAAAGCACTTCCGAAGTTTTCTTCGTCTCTGCCTGCCTGTGCCAAACCTACAAGATTCATAATATAGGCTATGATGTACAGGATCATGGCTCCGACACCAAGTATACCCGCAACGATCACTCCGCCCATATTAATATTATTTGCCACAAGTTCTTCAGTAATCTCAGCTCCATTTACTGCAGACTGAATAACTCCGGATGCAGAAACAATACCTGCAACGCCTGTAGCAACCGTCAGACCTGTAGCTATCAGCTTCAAAATCTCAGCGGCAAACATCTTGCTTACGCCTTTAAATGCATTTGGAAATCTCATACTATAACCCCCTTTCTCCTCATCTTTACGCATATATTGTACATCCATATGCAAGAAAAGTAAATTGACAATTTTTCTATAAATTGTTTTTTTTATTTACCACCACATTTGTAAGAACGATAAATGCTGCCAGCAGGCACACAAGAAACAGTATACTCAGCAGATTTATACTCTCCCCGTAAGCTATTCCTCTGAGCAGTCTGCTTGTGTGGGTAAGGGGCAGACAGCTGATAATAACCCCCACCGCCGCAGGCATCCTCTCTACAGGAAACATGGTGTTGCAAAGAAAGGTCATAGGTATTATCACAAAAGTAGAAAATCTTGATATGTCCAGATGACTGGCTGCAATAACCGATGCCAACACGCCAAGAGCCGAAAATAACATTCCGTTGAGAAACATTACAACGAAAAATAAAGGATTGATATGAATGGATACCCCGAAAGGTATAGATAACAGCAGTATCAGCACACCTGCATACATACCTCTAAGGGCACCTCCTATCATTTGCCCTATGATATAAGAGAAAATAGGGGTGGGTGATATGATCACCTGATCAAAAGATCTTTCGTACAAACGCTGCACATTTAAAGAAACACTTACAGAGTTGTAACCTGTATTCATGGTTGTCAGAGCTATAATACCCGGAACAAGGAAATCTATATAAGGTCTGTCACCGGTATTTACCATACTACCCAGACCCCATCCCAGAGCCAGCATGTACAAAAGGGGGCTGATAAGGGAAGAAGCAGTGATCTTCTTCCATTCATGCTTAAACTCGATCCATTTTTCCCATACTGCCGTTCTTATTCCACCAAACACATAATACAGCCCTGACTTCTCATTTGCGCATTTTTCCTGTGCAAGATCCAACCACTCCGCCTTCTCGTTCATGCTTCTCTCCCCAATCCTTCTCCCATTTTATTCAGGAAAACATCCTCCAGTGTAGTCTCCCTTATCCTGATCATTTTATCTGTTGACGAAACAAACTCCTCTGCATCCTGTATTTCAGGGAAAAAATAACTGTGGGTTTCATTTTCCTCAAAAACATCCGCGGCATATTTTCCGAGATCATTTATCATTTTGAAAGGAGTGTCCACATCCGACACTTTTCCTTTATTGATAAATGCCACTCTGTCACATACATTTTCAGCCTCTTCAATATAGTGGGTTGTCAACAACAGAGTCATTCCACGCAGCTTCAGATTTATAAGCATATCCCATATCTTTCGTCTGGCATGGGGGTCCAGCCCCACCGTAGGCTCATCAAGTACAAGTATCTCCGGATCCGAAAGCAGCGCTCTGGCTATCATAAGTTTGCGCTGCTGCCCGCCGGACAATCCTCTTGCGCAGTTCTTACTTTTATCGGAAAGGTCTGTATATTCCAGCAGTTGATCGCACTTCTCCCTTATAAGCCTGCCGGACATACCGCTCAATCTCCCCGAAAGCTCCATCACCTCCCTCACAGTCATATCCTTCCTTATGGAAATATGCTGTGTAACAAAAGAAAGCTTTCTCTTTATGTCATTGCGTTTTCTGGTGATGAGTTCTCCATCCACAAAAATATTTCCCGAGCTTGGCCGTGACAGAGTGGTTATTATGCTCATCAGAGTTGTCTTTCCCGCGCCGTTTGGTCCCAGGATGCCAAAGGCCTCGCCTGTTCCTATCTCCAGCGAGACCTTATCCAGCGCGTATTGCTCAGCCTTGGGATATTTTTTCGTAATGTCCTTTATCTGTATCAACGTTCTCTCCCGTCTTCACACAAAGGGGTTTACAAATCCGCAATCCTCTATCTTTGTCTTTACCCCGTACACCTCGTCTATTGTTTTTTCAGTCAGAACACTTTTTATATCTCCGTGCTCCACTACATTTCCGGCTTTCATGATCACGGCGTAATCCGCATAATGCAGCGCCATGTTCAGATCATGTACCACCATGATGACGCTTTTTTGATGTTCATCCACTATGCCTCTTGCCAGTTTCATTATCTCCAGCTCGTTTTTTATATCCAGATTACTGGTAGGCTCATCAAAAAGATATATCTCACTGTCCTGCATAAGGGCTCTTGCCACCAGCACCTTCTGCTTCTGTCCCCCGGAAAGCTCGCTGTAATTCTTGTCAGACAACTCTGTTATGTTCAGCCTTTCCAGAACATCAGCCACAGCCTGTATATCCTCATCTTTTATGCCCCACCCCAGAAACTGTCTTCTTCCCAGCATGACAAATTCCATGACGGTCCCCGCCATTCCCGCCGAGGAAAACTGGGGCACATATCCTACTATTTTTGCTATTTCACCTCTCTCCAGATCTTTGATGGATCTGTCGCCGAAATGTATGTCTCCGGAAGAAGGTATGTTTATCTTATTTATGCACTTGGCCATGGTGGTCTTTCCGCATCCGTTGGGTCCAAGTATGGCCGTCACCTTGTTTTCCGGGAAATCGCAGGTCACCTTGTGGAGTATCTCCCGACCCTTTTTGCCATAGGAGAAACAGATATCACTTACAGAAAGTCTCATATTCTTTTATTCCTCCTAAGCACAAGATACAGGTAGAAGGGAACGCCCACAAGGGATGTGATTATTCCCACCGGAAGCTCTGAGGGCGCTATCACCGTCCTTGATATGGTGTCCGCCGCAAGGAGCAAAAGGCCTCCTGTCAGGGTTGATGCGGGAACACAGAACCTGTAATCATTTCCCACAAGCATCCTTGTAACATGGGGCGCCACCAGCCCCACAAAGCCTATAACGCCGGTAAATGACACAGTTACAGCCGTAAGGATGGTAGTCATTATAAATGTGATCGTCTGTATCCTTTTGAAATTCACCCCCAGAGCCGTAGCTTCATCCTTGCCCAGGGTCATAATGTTCAGATCCCATGAAAGGATCATGGAAATGACGATGCATGCCGCCAGCACTCCCAGGATGATATAAAACTGCACCCAGGTGGTGTGGGCCACGCTTCCCATGGTCCAGTAGACAAGATCCGGAAGGGAATCTACATTTGCCACATATTTCATAAGGGAAACCAGTGATGAAAACAGATATCCTATAGCAACACCGGTTAGCACCAGGGTTTTTGTGGAATAACCTCCCACCTTTGCCACCACAAATACCAGCAGCATGGCCAGCACCGAAAATCCGAATGCCAGCAAAGGGGTCATGTAAGACCCCATTACCACTGAACTTACTCCCGATAAAAATATGATGGCAAGACTGGCTCCGAAGGATGCGGCGCTTGATATACCCAGGGTATACGGCGAAACCAGAGGATTCTGGAATATACCCTGCATCAGCAGACCCGCCAGCGCCAGGGACGACCCGGCCGCTATGCATGTAAGCACACGGGGCAGTCTGATATCCAGAGATATATACCTCTGTGTGTCGCTGACCGTTTCATTTCCCGTAAAGAAATCTCCTATGGAGCAGAATATGTCTCCCAGCCCCACGCTGGAGCCTCCCACGGCAAATGCGATAATGGTCATGGCTGCAAGCCCTGCTGCTATGACAAATATCAGTCCTGCCCGCTTACCCTTTAGTTTTTTATATTTTGCTATCGCTTCTTCTTTGCTGCTCATACTGTCACTCATAATATCTCCAGGTTCCGGAGAGAGCCTCACCCCAGTATTTCTGATAAAACTCTCTTGTAATGGTATCCGCATCCACATCCGCGAACTCTCTGGGATATGCCACCTTTGCGATATACAAGGGAGCTACGGCACTTCCGAAAGCCGTGGTTCCCACGGTGGAGTTCAGGATAAGAACCTTTTTATTTGTTACTGCCGGTATGGTGCTCCAGCCGGGACGTGATGCTATGCTTCCGTAAAGTGCCTTTGCCGCAGTGTAATCTCCGACTGTGGGACCCAGAATATTCTTGGATCCGGAGGCCATTTTTACAACTACCTCCGGCTTTCTTTCCAGTATCCACTCATCTGATATAACGGGATACTCTATGGATTCTCCCGCTGTCAGGGAATTTACATGTGCAAGAGTCATAAGCTGCGCACCGCCGGATCCGTTTCCTACGGATTTATAATCGGTATAACCCTCCCAGTACGCGCTGACAGGCGCTACATTCTTTGTTCTCTGGGCCACAAGGTTCTGAATGGCCGCAACATCCTGGTTAAAGGCTTTTGCCACTGATTCCGCTCCCAGAACCTTGCCGAGAGTCTCCACCTCTCCCGGGATATCGTTCGGAACATAGAAATTCAGGGAAATGACCGCTATGCCTGCATTCTTTATCTTTGCCACAGCTTCCTGGCCGTAGTCCGCATATGCAAATACCACATCCGGCTTTGCTTCTATAACTGCCTCGGCATTGGGCTCCTTCCATGTTCCGAAAGTGGGCACTCCGGGTGCCAGTTCAGTCATGGATTCAGCTATACCTATAACACTCTTTTCCTGGCCCAGCACCTTTATCATTTCATAGACGCTGGAATTAAATACTATGCATCTTTTTATGGCTGTCTCACCTGTATTGTCATTCTTGTCGACTATTATCTGCTCGCCGCGGCTGTCCTGTACTACTTCCTTTTGACCCTTTCCGTCGGAAACATCTATCTTTCCGTCATTTGTCTTGGTCACGCCGGAGTCATTTTTATTGTTTCCGGCATTTGCATTATTATTATTGTTATTGTTTGAAGCATTGTTGTTTTGTACTACTCCGCCGTTCTGACCTGCCTTGTCCAAAAGATTTGACTTGGCATCATCATGTACAGCAGGCGCTGCGGGGGCGCTGCCTGAAAGTGAGCTTAAAGAACCGAGTCCTGCCTTTGCAAGAAGAGAATTCTTTGCTCCTCCTGATGCGCCGTCATCACCTGAACCGTCTGCGCTGCCGTCAGGATTACTTACGTCACCTGTCGCCGGTGATAATCCTGAAAGGAGGTCGGAGGAAGCGGTGCTTGCCGCACCTGAAAGACTGTTGTTCTCCTCTTCGCTTAAGTTTCCGAAATAAGCAAGAGCGCCTTTAACATCAGATCCCCAGTACTTTTCAAAAAAGCTCTTGAGATAATCTCCGGGATTTACATCCTTCATTTCCTCGGGATAAGCCATCTTTGCCGCATACAAGGGAGCCATGGCGCTACCCAGAGGCGTATTTATTATCCTTTCCGAAAGAAGCAGAATGTTTTTATCCTTACAGACATTAAGATCTGTCAGTCCGTCTCTTTTTGTGATGCCTTCCACCGTCTCTTTTACTTTAGCCGTGTCAGCCTTTTCAAGAGTCAGTATATTGCTGTCATAAGCATTGGTTTTTATTATCACATCGGGATTCTTCTCTTTTATAAACTGATCATCAGTCTTTTCATCTGTTCTGTCTTCAGTTATGCTCTTAAGAGAAGCTGCTTCGGACAGACGGGTCTCATTGTTTTCCTTAAGTACAGAAGTATTGTCATCTTTTTTCTCCCAGTAAACATTCTTTGGTCCTTTTCCTTCTGTTTTATCAGCTACGAGTTTTTTAACATTTTCCAGATCAGTTATAAATCCGTCTGCACTTTCACATGCGTCAAAAAGCAGTCCAAGCTTGGCAACTTCTTCTATAACCGTATCGGACTTATTCAGATCAAAAACTATAACAGGTATACCTGCACTTTGTAACTTCGTGTATTCATTTGACTTGGTAAACTCACTGCTTACCATAACTGCTCCGGGGGTTGCTTCTATAATCTTTTCAGCCTCCGGCTTTTCTTCAGTGCCATATGTCAGTTTTCCTGCTACTGTCTCGGGAAATTTCATATCAGAGCTTACTCCGTTTACCAGATCTCCTTTGCCCAGTGCAGTAAGTGTTTCGAATGAATTGTTATTTAATGCGATAATATTATCCACATTCAAAGGCGCCGTAAACTCATTGCCGGCTGTATCTTTTACCTTTATCTCCTGTTCTGCCTGATCTTCTTCCTGAGCCACCTGATCATTCTGTGCCGGCTGTGTCTCGGCTGACGCATTTCTTCCTGAGCCGGGTACGATCACCCCAAGAAGAAATGCCGCCAGCGCTACCAGACCTATGATGGCAGCCAGCATTCCTTTAATTGCTTTACTCATTACTAAATCTCCTTTCTATCTTATTTAAGCATCTGATGCATACGTTTCAAATGTCCCTGCATCGCCTCCAGTTCATCTATGCCCTGCGCGTCTATTGCGCCGCCCTGGAACTCGCCGGCTCCGTCACCGGAGGATTCCTCCAGTATTCCTTCCAGTTCCAGATAACTGTCTTCCAGCAGTTCCTCCAGACCTTCATCCGGTTGCCACAACCCCCTCTTGTTTGCCTCTATCAGACGTCTCTCTATCTCCTCAAGAGCCCAGGGATTATTTTGCTTAAAGAACTCATAATTTTCTTCGTTTTCTATATAGGTTCTGGTTATCCGGTCGAATACCCAGTCCCCCACCTCATCGGTAGTGGCCTCCCAGCCGTATATCCTTCCTATGTTCTTGCTTATGTCTCCGGCGCCCTTATAGCCGTGCTTTTTCATACCCTCTATCCATTTGGGATTAAACAGCTTTGACTGAACCACCCGGTTTATTTCTTCGGAAAGAGTGCGCACGCTTATATTCTGAGCCTCTCTGGAATCGCCGTAATAAGCCTTTACATCCTTGCCGGAAAGCTGTCTCGCTGCTGCAGTCATGCCCCCCTGGGAGCCGAAATATGCACAGCATCCCAAAAGATCGCTCTCATCCGACATAACCTTGTTGTATGTTATGTCCACATTTTTCAGACTGTTCTGAAGGGCTTTGTAGTTTTCCCTGCCGTAGCCGTTGGCTCCGTAGGAATAACCGTTGAAGAATGTAAATACATCAACCATGTCAGCCCTGTCCTTCCAGGCTGATGCATATACCTGCAAAGATGTGCCATTTAAGTAGGTCCCCGGTCTTGAGCCGAAAATGCGTGACATAGCATCATCCTTGTCCATGCCGTTTTCCAGGTTTTCCAACATATGCTTCCTGACGTAGTTCTCCTCGGGAGACTCGTCAAGCTGCGCTACGGCTCTGATGGCCATATCCAGGATATCCATCCTGTCGCTGAAATTGTCCCTGAGTATTCCCGACATCTTTACGGATATATCTATCCTGGGTCTTTTGAGCTCACTCAAAGGTATGATCTCAAAATCATTTACCTTGCCGTTGGAAAGCCACTTGGGTCTTGCCCCTATAAACCACATCAGTTGTGCCATGCCCTCGCCGCCGCTCCAAAGGATGTCATTGCTCATCCAGTATATGCCGAAGGTCTCGGGGTATCTTTTTTCTTCCTGCATGAACTTGTCAAGCACCGCATCCGCGAGTCTTTGTCCCAGCACCCAGGCGGCTCTTGTAGGCACCGTGGAAGGATCCAAGGTATAGAGATTGCTGCCGGTAGGCATAACCTCTTCCCTTCCTCTGGTAACTGCGCCTCCCGCTCCCGGGCGGAGGAACCTTCCCGAAGCAGTTTCAAGAAGGTTGTCTCTTTCAGTAGAGGTTTCAAGCCGCCGGTCCAGATCCTTGACCCTTTCGCCAAATGCGATAACATCACAGAGGACAGCCTCATCAGTTATCTTCATGATCCCGTCAGGATCGATGGTATCGTCTATGACGGCATCCGTCCGAAGCCTTTCTATGACCTTTCTGCCGATATCCTCTATATGCTCAAGAAGCGCTCCGGCCGCTTTTCCGTATTCCGGTATGAACCTGTCGGGGTTTTGGAGCATTTCCTTAAGCTCCAGTCCGTAAAGGGAACAGACAAGGCTTCTTATCCCCGGCTTGTCGCCGCTTTCATATCTCAGCCCTCCGTATAAAAAGTCGGTGCGTCTGCTGCCCTCCGGTATCTCTCCCAGTATATGCAGACCGTCCTGAATCTGTGTGTTTCTGATAAGTGTCAGGAGCCCGTGAAGCTCTTCTATGAGCCCGTCAATATTGTCATGGCTTATCTCGGTCTTCACCTGGCTTTTGAGATTTGTGTCATTTACCAGATCCACGATCTGATGCACAAACTGGTGGGCCTGTGCAGGATCCGAGAGCTTTGCAAGCTCATACTGTTCCACCAGCTGATCCGCCTTTTCCAGTTCTTCGTAAAGACCCCCGCTCGTAAACACCGTCTGCATATGATCCACTATGGTGGCCAGCGCCCTTCTTTTTGCCGTGGTGGCTTCAGGAGGATTGTCCGCGTTGTACACATACAGCAGCGGAAGGGATCCGCTGCATATGTCGGGGAAGCACTCATCGGAAAGCCCCGTCCCCTTGCCCGGTAAGAACTCAAGAGTTCCGTGGGTTCCCACATGCACTATGTAGTCAGCCTTATAGATTTCCTCAAAATACTTGTAAGTAGCCACATACTGGTGGGTGGGTGGACACTCGGGATCATGGAGTATCTTACAGACCGTACCGTCGCATCTTGATCCCGCGCAGCCTCTCTTTGGCTGTACACATACCAGCACATTTCCGTATGAAACCCCTGTTATGCAAATGTTATCGTTAAGCACCATGGAAGGCGGCACTCCGTCCTTTTCCTCCCCCGGGGGAGCGCCCCATGTCTCGATCATCGAAGTTTTTGCCTTATCCGGCAGCCTGTCAAATATCCCTGTGTATTCTTCCTTTGGCATGGAATAAAGCACGCCGCCCTTCTGTGATATCTCTTCAACGGTAGTCCAGCGGAAATCGGAAATGGCCTTTCGCTCCATGATGGTGTCTATGATCTCATCGCCGTTTTCGGGAAGTCCCGATATTTCATAGCCCTCATCCCTCATCTGCTTCATCATCCTTGCCACGCTCTCAAGGGTATCGAGCTTTGAGCCTCCGCCTACGGTGGCTTCAACCGAAGCGCACGGATTATTATTTAAAATAAATACACATTTCTTTTCTTTATTCGGCTTCTTCCTTAAAGCCACCCACTTGAACACACGCTGTGTAAGCTTACGCACCCTGCTTTCTACGGGGTATCTGTTCTCATCCTCACCGTCGCCTCTGCCTCCGATAAAAACAGGCTCTATGGCTCCCTCTATCTCTGGAAGGGCTATGTTCCAGCCCACATCCTTTACTGCGCCCTTTTCATTTTCCTCCCATTCCTTTACGGACATATTGTAGGAACAGACCGGTTTAAAAACGGGACATCCCAGTTTTTTCAGGATATCCGAGGAATCGCTGTCGTTGCGTCCGTTTATAAAAAAGCCCGTCAGCTTTATAAGGGCATCCGGTATAGGATTTCCGTCCCTGTCAAACATAAAATGCTCTATGGACCAGGCCGCTCCCTTTGCCCCAAGCGAGGGCTCCGGCCAGGAATAAGTAAATACCGGTAAGGCGCTGTAGCCTGCTTCTTCTATCTGTCTGACTATCTCTCTTTCCGTGGCCAGATCATCATTTATCCTGCTGCCTCTTGCCACAAGGAGCGCCACCACACCCTTTGGGGACCGGGGATACTTTTCAAAAAAGCTCTCCGGGGTTTCATATTCCGTCTGGGGATCTTCGGGGTGAAATATTCCCTCCCAGGATGTCTGCAGAGGTTCTTCAAATTCCACTTTGTCATCGCCTGCCGCAAATGCCGCATATCTTAAAAGATTGGCCAGGTTCTCGCTGCCGTTATATGAAAAATAATCATTGGCTTTGGCGCAGGCTTCCAGGCTGTCCTGATCCTTTATGTGCTCCGTGGCATTGGCCCCTATGAATATCTTTTTTATGTCCTTTTTTTCCGTATAGGGTAATATATCGTCCCACACCGCATCTCCCGAGGTCACGTTCAGGATCAGTATGTCTGATGTATCTATATCGGCAAAAAGCCCCTCAAGGCTTTCCTTTTCCTCATCCAGCAGTCTGCAGGAATAAACCCTTGCATCCACCTCATCCTTTATGAGGGAGGCTGCTTTTTTCAGCCTCACCGCCGTGGAATGCCATACTATGGCAGTGACTTTTTTCATAGGGATGCGCCCTCCTTTTCGCCAAGTATCTCACCGATGATGCCAGGATCGAATTCCCTTGCTCTTTCAAAGGGAAGACTCCTCATCCTGTGCAGGTATACGAAAGGCGCTATGGCCTTTATATCATCCAGCTCCACTTCATTTCTTCCGCAGAAAGCACAGTAGGCTCTGGCAGCCTTCATCAGGGTAAGATCGCTTCTGTGTCCTTCTATCTCAAGAGCCACCGAAACCTTTGCGATGGCAAGAAGACAATCATCGCTGACATTTACATCAAAAAGTCTGCTGCGGGCGTCTGTGATCTTCTTTGAAAGGGCTTCCTCCTCTTCCCTGAACTTTTCGGTAAATTTCCGGGGATCCATATCGTACTCATTTCTGTATTTTATGATCTTTACCCTGTCCTCGGGAACCGTAACGCTGCTTATGCTCACACTCAGACCGAACCTGTCCAGAAGCTGGGGTCTGAGCTCGCCCTCCTCCGGGTTCATGGTGCCCACAAGCACGAATCCTGCAGGATGTGAATAGGAAATGCCTTCTCTTTCCACTGTGTTTACGCCCATTGCCGCAGAGTCGAGAAGGAGATCCACTATATGGTCGTCAAGAAGATTTACCTCATCCACGTAGAGTATGCCTCTGTTGGCATCTGCCAGGATGCCGGGCTCAAATTTCTTCTTGCCTTTATGTATGGCCTCTTCCAGATCCAGGGTACCCACTACTCTGTCCTCCGTAGCCGAAACCGGAAGATCCACCACTTTCATAGAGCGCTTTTCCGTTTCAAAGACTCCCGCGCCGGAAAGCTTTTCCTTACACTCATCGCACATCTTAGAAGTGTCCCCGGGATCACAGCCGTAACGGCAGCCTTTCACCGCATCTATCTCGGGAAGAAGGCCTGCCATGGCTCTTACCGCCGTGGATTTTGCCGTTCCCTTCTCACCGAAGGCCAGTATCCCTCCGATCTTGGGATCTATGATGTTCAATATAAGCCCCAGCTTCATGTTTTCCTGGCCTACGATAGCCGTAAAGGGATAGGGATATACTCTTTTACTCATTCTATATTTTCTCCTTTCTGACGATAGCTTCTATCTGACTGCTCTTTATCTCATCCAGCCTGTAATACTTGGCCTTCATGGCGTTTGCCAGCTTCCCTGCTATGCCGAAGCTTGTAAGGCTGTTATTTTCTATGTCTATGACCATGGTGTCCAGTCTTTTTTCCTTTGAGATCATCTCCCCTATATCCAGGAGCTCTTCTGAAGGTTTCTTTGTACTGTCTATGGATATATTGCCCCGCCCGTCGGTTATGACTATGAGCATGGGCATGATATCCGGGTTTTGCCTCAGCTGGTTTTCTATGACTCTTAAGCCCTTCTCCAGCCCTGCGTTCAGAGGCGTTTTGCCCCCAGTCTTTATGTCCTCCAGCAGACGGTAACCTCTTTGTGAGCTCCTGGTGGGAGGCAGCACCACCTCTGCCCCTTCCCCTGAAAATGTCACCATGCTTATCTTGTCTCTCTTTACGTATGCATCCTTAAGCAGGGACAGCACCGCCCCCTTTGCCTCCGTCATACGCTTCACCGCTCCCATGGATCCGCTGGCGTCCACAACGAACACCAGAAGGTTGGATATCTTTTTTTGTCTTACCTTTTCCCTTATATCTTCATCCTTTACGATAAGGGCCATGCCGTTCTTTGCCCTTTTGCCCTGGAAAGGCGCCGCTGCCCTTATGGTGGCATCCAGGGCCAGATCGTTGTTTCTTCTGGTCATGGAAGGGTAAATGTATCTTCCGCTTGTGGAGGCTGTTTTCGTCTGGGTCCGCCGTCCGGTCCCTTTTCTTTCCTGCCGGTCTTTTTTATGCGAGAAATCTATAACCTTAAAATCATCACCTGTGGCAAATGCCTTCTTAACTGTCTTATACCTGCCCTTACCGGAGCTTTCACCATCATCCTCCGGCGGTTCCTCAGGAGGCTCATTATCTTCCTGTTCCTCCGGCTCCTCCTGTCCGGGATCTTTTGGATCCTCCTCATGCTGATGTGGTTCGTCCTGTCTTTCCTCCTGCTCCTGTTCTTCAGGTTCTTCTTCGTTGTGTGTCTGTTCTTCTTCCTCCGGCTGCGCCCCCGGTCTCATCCTGTGGGGAAGAACGAAGTACGCCGCCTCGTCCACGTCTTCCTGCGTAATCTCTTCTCTTTCATGAAAAGCCGCAACCGCCTTTACAGCTTCCTTCATCACGATATCCGCCCGGTGTCCTTCGGCATTTGCCTCGAGGACCTTCTTTACTATCAGCTTCAGTATGTCTCCGGTTATGTTTATGCCTTCCATACGCTCACGGGCTTTTATAATGCTTTCTTTAAGGCGTAAAGTCTCATTTTTCATTTCAGCCGGTGTGTTATCACCATTTTCAGCGAAACGGTTATCAAACGCATCTCTTACCCGCATGATCTTCAGACGGTCTTCAGGCGTGTCCAGGTTTTGGGTGTGGGCATACATCCCGAAATGATCCGTCAGAGAGTTTCGCAGCTGCTGCTTTGAGGAATCCATGGTGCCTATGAGCATAAAGCTGCATTTTTCCTCATGGGATATACCCTCACGCTCAACTCTTGCCACGCCGTTGGAAAGAACCTCCAAAAGCACATCTGTTATCTCATCCGGCAAAAGGGCCACATCATCTATGACAAGTATCCCTCCGTCTGCCATGGAAAGCACGCCTTTTTCCAGTGTGGCCTTTCCGCTTTTTATGGTCTTTTCCACATCCACCGAACCGATGAGCCTGTCTTCCGAAATGTTCAGAGGAAGCTTAATGACCTTCATGTCGGTTATGGCTCCCACCGAGCCTGCAAGCACGGATTTCGCCGTGCCCCCGCATCCGTCTATGAGCACGCCGCCTATGCGGGGATTTATAAGATTGAGGATCAACGCTTCCTTTACGTCTTCCTGTTTTATGATCCCGCAAAACGGAAAGTTTTCCAATCCTGACATTTCGCAATAACTCCTGTTTATTTTTATGGTATAAAATTATCATCACTTAAACACCCGCGTAACCCCTGTGGGGGGATACGTGTTTTTCCTTTTTGGAAAAAATAAAAAAACCGGCTGATGCCGGCTTAAATAAATGCTGATAATATCTGTATTTTATAACCTTTCCTCCAGATACATTAAAAAGTCCTTTGCTGTTTCGGAAAGTTCTATGTTATGTCTTTTAATATAACCAAATTCTGTCTCCTCATCTTTGCACTCAAACGGAATACGTATGATCCCTTCTGTTTTTACAGCCTGATCAAATATGTCACACCCTATATATATCAGGTCTGTATTTGCTACTATATTCATCGCTGTGGAGAGACTGTGTGTTATTACTTTTATAGCAGGCTTTAAATAAGCATTCATGTCATTGCTTTTTTTGATCTCCGAATTGAGAAAATCACTTCCGTTTATTTTAACCTGTTCCACACTTTCAAGCTGATTCAGGCTGATCTTTTCATGTTTTGAAAGAATGTGATCCTTGCACATAAATACATATGGCTTTGTTTTTGCAATAGGCGTAAAGCTGAGAGCATAGTCCTTAAGCCGCATATTTATGGCGGTAATACGTATTTTTTCGATATATGCAAAACCGAGATCCGCTTTCCTTACATGTAACTCCTGGCTGACGGAATCTATAGTCTTATATGAAATATTATAAAAACATTCCTGCGCCTTTCTGTCGTTCAAAAATGAAACAAATATATTGTCCAGGCATGTGTCAGGCAGCCCCAGCACCGTAAAACTTTCTTTTCCCCTGCGTTCTTTTATAAATTCGAGGTCATCTACATCCTTAAGTATTTTACTGGCTACATTATATATCTTCATTCCTTCAACTGTGAGGATGACGCCGTTTTTTTTCCTGATAAAAAACACCTGCCCCAGTTCCTCCTCCATGCTTTTTACAAGCTTGCTTATCTGGGATACTGAAGTGTACATCATTTGCGCAGCCTCACTGAAGCTCTTTGTATCCGCTACAGCTATGAAACTTTGAATTTGTCTTATGTTCATGATCTTGTCTCTTTTTTCGTTTTTTCCTAATGTTATTTATAAACAAAAATAACGCAACCCCCCAGGGGGGATGCGCAATAAAAAAAGGTTTAGCTCCGATAGCAAACCTTTTTTAAAGTATTATACTTTTCTTCTTTTGATATCATTATATCAGCAAATAAATATACTGTATTTACACCCTTGGGCCATCCCCGGGGAAAACTATATGGTCATATGTAAGATACTATATGCTTCAGGCACATTTGATATTTCATCATTCATACATATACGCATCTGTAGGTCTCTTGGGATCTATCACACTTGCCGCATCAAACAGGTCATCTATATAATTTGTATCACCGTAGACTCCCTGCCATACCCGTAGTCCGTCAATATTTCTCCGTCCCATACGAAAATATCCGTCCCCGGTCTTCATGTAATACTTAGATGAGTCTACATTACAATAAATACTAAAGCCCTGACTCTTAAGGTACTCATACTTTTCGGTACCTTCGTACTCCTCATCCCATTTAACCAGATCCTGGCCATGGGCAAAAATAATAATATCAGTATCACCTATAAGAGGTTCGACGGTTTCTTTCCATCTGGCTGTATCGGTTTTTATCCTGTCCATGTCAGAATCGCCTATCCTGATATGTCCCCATGTATGACTGGCAAATGTCCATCCGTCATCTTTTATGGCCTGCGCTGCCTTCTTTGCATCCGCACACTCCTTATCCCAGTCAAAGTCCTGGTTTTCTTCAAGCCATGGTATCTGGTCGTCAGCCGGATTATCTCTGTCCCTATACAGGTAATCTGTCCTGTATCCCAGTATTCCGTTATATCCCGTAAGAGCGATCGTCCCCTTTGCACCTTTATAGGAAAAATCCGGATGTTCTTCTATAAATTTGTCAAGACATGGTACACAATCATACTCTCCGGTCATAGTTTTACCGGAGCTGTCTGTATATTCGCATACAGGTTTACCATCCTCTCCCACTACGATCTTGGACGCAATCCCTCTTCCGTCATAAGCGTGATAGTAAGACAGATCATCCAGAGACAGCACCACCGGAATCTTACCCTTGGGAAGGTAAATATCCTTAGTCGTTATATGCTCTGTACCGTCAGCATCCTTTTCTATATCCAGCAGATCATAAATGCTTACCAGCACATATCCTCTGTCATACATTTGCTCAATTATCTTATTAAACTCATCTACGGTATTGAACCACTGACAGTATCCTTCTGTGAGTCTGTTCCACTCATCACTCCCCGTAGAAAAGCCTCTTTCAGGATCTACGATAAGGGAGTGAAAGAAAACATGTGTCACTTCTTCAGGCTTTGTGGCCACAAGTGAATCCTTTTGCTTTTCCAGATCATCTATCATGGCATCAATATCGCCACCGGCATCCTCTGTCTTCTGAGCCTTCAGGAGCTCTATAGCCCCGTCATAATCATACTGCTTCGACATAAGGGTAGCTTTTGCAATCACATCACCGGCTTCTGTCTCCGGTACCGCCGCAGATGTCTCCTCCGCCTGCTTTGAAACCTCCTCCGTCTCCTTTGCTGTCTTTTCAGCTACTGTCTGTACTTCCGGTGCGGCAGGCGTTTTTTTCATATTGTCAGACGCGGCATTGGCAATAGTGATAACGGAAGCCACACCAATCACTCCAAGCAGTACACCCGTCATGATCGCTCCGGTTTTCCTGTACTTTTTCGTACTATTGTTATGTGATCTGTAGTTGTCTGTTTTCCCCATTGCAAGAACCACCTCTGCTAAACGAATAATAAAACGATTACATTTTTATTATATCACGATTCAATCTCAAAAAATTATCCCCTTTTAAATTCCACTTACAAAAAACTTATATTTTTCAGCAATACACATCCGCATTTTCCCTGAGATCTTTTATCATATCCTGAGTGGCAGCCCTGGCAGCCTGAGCAAATCCTTCATCACCAAATTCTGCATATCCGTCCTTTTTATATGCTGCAATTATTCCTCTTGAGCTGTTTACCACTGCACCCAGACCATCTTTGTTAAAGTAAT
The DNA here is from genome assembly GCA_946626755.1 of uncultured Clostridia bacterium. Lineage (GTDB taxonomy): Bacteria > Bacillota > Clostridia > Lachnospirales > Lachnospiraceae > UBA4285. The sequence goes on along the minus strand of CAMOUW010000005.1, from coordinate 25,283 downwards.
CCTTCAGATCCTTTCCGGATGCTCCCTGGGCGCCGTATCCCGGCACCAGGAACAGCGTGCGCGGCATCAGTTCCCTGAGGCGTCTGCCGACCTCAGGGTATGTGGCACCAACTACCGCACCTACATCTGAGTAACCGTAGCTTCCAACGGAATCACTGCCCCATTCATCTACTTTTTCTGCTACGCGCTCATAAAGCTTCTCGCCTCCGATATCCAGATCCTGAAACTCGGCACCGGAAGGATTGGATGTCTTTACCAGCACAAAAATACCGCTGTCGTTTTCTTTCCCTGCCTTTAAAAACTCATTTATACCATCACTTCCCATGTAGGGGTTTACAGTGGCATAATCAGTGGCAAAAGTAATCTCACTGCAGGACTTGCCGCCATACGACAACTCTGTTTTTCCAAGATGGGCATTGGCATATGATGCACAAGTTGAGCCTATATCACCGCGCTTTACATCCCCTATCACTATAAGACCTGCATCCTTGGCATATTTTACCGTTTTTTGGTAGCATAACATCCCCGGGATCCCAAGTTCTTCATACATAGCCACCTGAGGCTTCACGGAGGGCACAAGGTCTTTTACTGCATCTATGATCGCTTTATTATACTCAAAAAATGCCTCTGCCACACTTTCCGTGGAAATCCCTTTTGGGGTAAATATCTTCCCGGCAATACACTCCGGCAAAAAGCTCATCTTCGGATCCAGTCCCACACATATAGGTGCGCCGGTTTTTTTTATAGCGTCTATAAACTTATCTGTCATTTTTTTCTCCTTTTATTTTTTTAGATATAATCAAAAAGACCTTGTATCGTATCTGTTATATTCATAATATCTTTAATTAATACATGGTCTTTGATTGAAAATCTTCGCGAATTCAAATCGAGCAGTTTCAACTTTTCGCAATGAACAGTCCCTGTTGTTTTTTCTGTTTCAATGAAAATATGCAGCGGGCCGGGATTACCCTTACTGAATATAGGACACCCTATCACCTCGCCGGTATTGTTGAAAAAATCCTTGCTTGCTACAAATACCGGCTCCCTTATGTTATCAATCTTTAAAATATCCCCCTGCCTGACTTCCATACGCTTCACCATGCCTCTTTTCCAACAGGATCTCCCCAGTCATACTCGCCGTCAAGACTGAGTTTTCCACCATATTCCGCCACTCTTTCCTCCAGCGTTTTATGACGAAATTTTTTTGACAAAGTTATTTTCCCTTCAGATACATCTACCTTTAATATTTCATTTAAAATAATACCTGCTTTATTCAGCACTTCTTTTGACAATCGTACTCCCTGACTGTTACCCCATGCCTTTATCTGTGTATTCACATCTAAAACCTCCTATCCATTTATGTATACACATAGGATATACTTCCATTATATACTTGTCAACAAAAAAGCCCTTATCATCTATAAATAAGGGCTCAAATCTAATATTCAGATAAACAAAGAAATCTAAACAACTTGATTACCCTTGCGACTCCCTCATAGCCACCGGTCATATAAGTCTCATTATCCGGTATCACGGAAGCCAAAGCTGCCAGTTTTTCTTTTGTAAAGTCCACCATAGCCTGTTTGCCTGCCGCCTTTCCGTCAGGCACGGGAACCAGGTTTTTCACGTCAAAGGTCATGGTTTGAAAATCATAAGGTGAACCATTGGTTTCGTATTTTGCATAGAGTTCGGGATCAAGAGCCGAAAGAGCAGAAATCATATCTGCCTCGGGGATCTCCCCGTTTTTCTCAGGATCCGCCATTTTTCCGTAATCATCAAATCCCCATAGATCCGGGAGCAGATATGTCACTAAATCGTAGCTCAAAGGAAAATTCATTATTCCCGAAAACTGCTCATTCTTTATGCTTACATTTCCACCTGCTTTATAAGCATATGCCTCTCCGGGTGTGTCAAGAGCGGCATACTCGCCGCCTCTGGGACCTGACACGGACAATATCTCATTTTTTGAAATGCCGTCCTTTATGACCTTGGGCGTTGCAAATGTATAGCAGTATACATCCTCCGGTGTGATATCTACATTTCCTCCGAAATAATCAATGCCGCCTCCGGCAAAAAATCCACCCAGGAGATTGCTTACCGCGCCGCCGCGGCTGTGACGGCTCCAGTCAGACTGAAGATCATAAGTTTTTTCAGATATTTTTGCATTGTGGATACACCTCCTTTAAAAGAATATATTGTCTCATGAGAAATCCATGTTTTACCTAAAGGATAAGTTTTTGTAGATCATTAAAGCTATTATAAAATAAAAAGCTCCGGCAGGAATCTTATCCTGCCGGAGCTTTAATTACATGGTTTATATGGTTACTGTGTACTGATTACATATCCGTACGTCTTCTTCTTACTACAACCACTGCCATAGCCGCGATAGCTGCTGCTGCAACGGATGCGATAGCAATCCACATAGCTGCATCATTGCTGTCGCCTGTTCTTGTAGCCGTGGCCGTAGCTGTAGCCGCTGCCGGTGTCTGAGTAACAACAGGGGTACCTGCTCTTCTCGTAGTGATCACCGGTACAGGTGTCTGTGTTTTCTGAACAGTTTCAGGTTTCTTAACCTCAGGAGTATCCTCCTTCTTTTCTGTTCGGGGTGTTTCCTGTGTCTTTGTTTTATCCTCAGAACTCTCCTCTTCCTTCTTAGGCTCATCTGTGGACTTAGGAGTCTCAGGCTCATTTTCCTCATCTTCGTGAGGGATTACTGTAGGTTCGGGTGATGTATCATCGGGCATTTTGGGTATATCGTCCACGTGAGGCTTAATAACTCTGCTTTCCTCAATAGCGTCAAACATAACCACTGTGCCTTCTGCATCTGCCCATTCAGTACCGTTGAAGCACTCAACCTTTCCGTTCTCAAGGATTCTGAATCTGATGGTTTCTGCTACTGCATACCCCTTAGGAGCGCTGATCTCTGTAAGAGTGTACTCTCCTACGGGAAGCATGTTAAATACATGAGCCTCGCCACCGGATACCCATTCCTCGATCACTTCGCCGTTTGCGTTTCTAACCAAAAGGGTTGCTCCCTCAAGCTCAGCTCCGCCGCCGACTGCCTGCTTGGAAATAGTTACCTTTGTAGGCTCGTCGATCATCTCAACCTTATCACTGCCCACAAGACCATTCTCATCTACTGTAAATGTAATAGTCTCAGCTACCTGGTAGCCCTTAGGAGCAGTAAGCTCAGTAAGTGTATACTCGCCGGGAGCAAGCTGTACCAATGTAGGCTCTGATCCGGAAACAAAGTTCTCCACGATCTTGCCCTCAGAGTTTCTGATGATCAGCTCAGCGCCGGGAAGTTCCTCGCTGGTAGCTGCATCAGTCTTGGAAATAGTTACCGTAGGATTCTCCTTCTCTACGATAGGAGCATCCTTCATCTCAACCTTATCGCTGCCTACAAGACCATTCTCATCTACTGTAAATGCGATAGTCTCAGCTACTTCATAGCCCTGAGGTGCTGTGATCTCGGTAAGTGTATACTCGCCGGGAGCAAGCTTAAACTCAGTGGGCTCTGATTTGGAAACAAATGTCACCACATCCTCACCGGAAGCATCCTTGATAACAAGAGTAGCTCCGGGAAGCTCAGCTGATGTAGCAGCGTCAGTCTTAGAAATGGTTACTGTAGGATTCTCTTTCTCCTCTTTTGAAGGAGTATGAGTATTAGTTATTACAAATGTGCCGTTGTTTTCAGTTACTGCCTTGCCATAGCCTTCAGGAACAACTGCCTCATCTACAGTGTAGACAATAGTCTTTCCGTCCTTCATCTCGTCAAGGTCTGTCCATGTGTAAGTCCAACCATTATCTGCGCTGAGAACCTGTGTATCCACAGTTGCTCCGTCGGCGTAAAGTGTTGCGCTCACGCTTGCAGGTCTGATAGCATCCTTATCGTTTTCATCAGCCCATGCCTTAACAACAGAAACGCTGGTCTTTCCGGGTGTGTAGTTGTTAATGATATTGATACCGTCAGATGTAGCCTGGTAACCCTCTACCTTGTTCTCTGTTACGGTATACTTGATCTCGCTACCGTTCTCATACTTAGGAAGATCCTTCCATGTATATGTCCAGTTATCCTTCTGTGTTACAGTCTTGCTATCCTTAACAGTACCGTTTGCAAGAAGGTTAACCGTGATACTTGCAGGTCTCTTTCCATCCTGGTTATCTGCATCATTCCAGGTCTTTGTACCTGTGATAGTTACAGTCTCAGGAGTATGCTTATTGGTAATAGTAAATCCGTTTACAGCCGCCTCATAACCTGCGGGAACCTCTGCCTCCACAACTGTGTAGACAAATTCTTTTCCTTCAGCGTTCTTCTTGGGAAGTGCTGTAAATGTATGTGTCCAGTTGTTGGATGAGTTAAGAACATACTTAGCTACTGCTGTACCGTCTGCAAGAAGGTTCACGGTAACATTTTCAGTTCTCTTTCCATCCTGGTTATTATTGTCATCCCATACCTTGTTAACAGTTACTTCCGTGATCTCGGGTTTTGGCTCTTCAGGTGTAGGAGCATCCTCCATATGTACCTTGCCTCCGCCTGCGAGACCATTTTCATTTACTGTAAAGTCTATAGACTCAGCCACTTCATAGCCCTTAGGAGCTGTGATCTCGGTAAGTGTGTACTCGCCGGGCTCAAGCTTAACCTTCCAGGTCTGGTTTGTTGATGTATGCTGGTAAAGCACTTCTTCACTGCCCTTCTTAGTTATAACAAGCTTAGCTCCGGGAAGCTCTGCACTGTCAGCAACTGCTGTCTTGGAAATCTCTACTGTAGGATTCTCCTTCTCGGGAACCTTTACAGTCTGATTCTTATCAGTGATATCCTCATGCTTAGCTACTTCCTCTTCGGTAGTTGTATTATCGTCATTGACTTTAACTTCAAAAAGCTTCTCATATACTACGATTTCCCTACCTGAAAGCGCCCTTGCACCTTCCTTGGTAAGATCAAATATCATAAGTGCCGTACCATTTGCTGCTGTAGGTTTTACCTTTGTTGCAGAGCATGTATAGTAGTTCGCATCTACTTCATTCTGAGTTGCCTTGTCCATAAGCTTACCTTTAAGTGTGTAAGTCTTTGCGGTATCAAGACCTGTGTAATCTACCACGTCTGTGATCGTTGACTTGCCGTTGATTCCTGCCTTTGTTGCAATAGCAGGTACTACAGGTGTCTCTTCGATTGCATCCTTAAGAATGATCACGCCATCCTTATACTCTACTGCTCCGGCAGGCTCTACAGTCACATCCGCAACTGTTACCTTACCGTCTTCAGCTACTGTAAACTTAATCTCTGTCGTTACCTTCTGGTATCCTGCAGGTGCTGCTACCTCTACAAACTTGTAATCACCGGCCTTAAGCACAAGGTCAAATGTCTCTCCTGCCTTGGATGTCCAGGTCTTCTCAAATCCGCCTGCGCCTGTGACCGTGATCACTGCGCCGTCGATTTCTTTTCCGCCAAGATCTGTCTTGTTGATCTTAACTTCATGTGTTTCCTCTTCGGGAACGTCTACTGTCTGATCTGCATCTGTTATATCTTCATGCTTGGCAACTTCCTTCTCTTCTGTTGTGCTGTTGCCGTTCTCATCTGTAGTCGTCTCCTCTGTGAAGAGCTTCTCAAATACTACTATTGACTTACCTGCGAGTGCCTTAACTCCGTCAGCTGTAAGTGTAAATACCATCTTGGCCTTACCGTTTGCTGCTGTAGGTGTTACCTCAACAGGCGCGCATGTATAGTACTTAGCGTCTACTTCCTTCTGAGTTGCCTTGTCCATAAGCTTTCCTACGAGCTTGTAGGTCTTGCCTGCTTCAAGGTTCTCATAGCTTACTTCGTCTGTGATCGTTGACTTGCCGTTGATTCCTGCCTTTGTTGCGATAGCGGGTACTACAGGTGTCTCTTCGATCGCATCCTTAAGAATGATCACGCCATCCTTATACTCTACTGCTCCGGCAGGCTCTACAGTCACATCCGCAACTGTTACCTTACCGTCTTCAGCTACTGTAAACTTAATCTCTGTCGTTACCTTCTGGTATCCTGCAGGTGCTGCTACCTCTACAAACTTGTAATCACCGGCCTTAAGCACAAGGTCAAATGTCTCTCCTGCCTTGGATGTCCAGGTCTTCTCAAATCCGCCTGCGCCTGTGACCGTGATCACTGCGCCGTCGATTTCTTTTCCGCCAAGATCTGTCTTGTTGATCTTAACTTCATGTGTTTCCTCTTCGGGAACGTCTACTGTCTGATCTGCATCTGTTATATCTTCATGCTTGGCAACTTCCTTCTCTTCTGTTGTGCTGTTGCCGTTCTCATCTGTAGTCGTCTCCTCTGTGAAGAGCTTCTCAAATACTACTATTGACTTACCTGCGAGTGCCTTAACTCCGTCAGCTGTAAGTGTAAATACCATCTTGGCCTTACCGTTTGCTGCTGTAGGTGTTACCTCAACAGGCGCGCATGTATAGTACTTAGCGTCTACTTCCTTCTGAGTTGCCTTGTCCATAAGCTTTCCTACGAGCTTGTAGGTCTTGCCTGCTTCAAGGTTCTCATAGCTTACTTCGTCTGTGATCGTTGACTTGCCGTTGATTCCTGCCTTTGTTGCGATAGCGGGTACTACGGGTGTCTCTTCGATCGCATCCTTAAGAATAAGAACTCCGTTCTCATATACACATGCGCCCGCAGGCTCTACCTTGCTTGTAGTAACCTGTACTTTGCCTTCTTCTGTTACTGTGAACTCGATGGTTGTTGTTACTTTCTGGTAGCCGGCAGGTGCTGTTTCCTCAACAAGCTTGTAATCACCGGCCTTTACTACGATATCCATAGTCTCATTTGCCTTGGATACCCATGTATCAACCTTCTTGCCTGCAGCATCCGTTACCGTGATGGTTGCGCCTTCTACCTCTGTGCCTCCCATATCGGTCTTGTTGATCTTAACCTCATATGTTTCATCTTCAGGCACGTCTACTGTCTGATCTTCGGAAGTAATGTCTTCATGCTTTGCTACTTCCTTTTCTTCTGTTGTTCCGTTATCTGTTGTCTCTGTTGTTGTAAGCTTCTCATATACTACTATTGACTTGCCTTTAAGCGCTTCAAGACCTTCGTCTGTAAGGGTAAATACCATCTCGGCCTTACCGTTTGCTGCCTTAGGCGTAACTGTTACAGGCGCTACTGTATAGTAAGAAGTGTTAACCTCTTTCTGTGTAGCCTTGTCCATAAGCTTACCTTTAAGTGTGTAAGTCTTTGCGGTATCAAGACCTGTGTAGTCTACCACGTCTGTGATAGTCCTGCTGTCAGCAGAGATGCTTGCTGTTGTGGTGATCTCCGGTACTACGGGAGTCTCCTCAGGCTTAACAACTACGATAGTCTGTGAGCTGTCATTTGCATCCTCATGAGCAGCCTCGTCAGCTTCGTCAACCTTATTAACAGCCTTCTCAAATACAACATATGTCTTTCCGGGTTCAATTGTTACTTTTTCAAATGTTATAGTCCAGGGAGTTTTACCGTCAGCCTTAAGGTCAGCGCTTGCTTTTGCAACTTCCTTAACTACTTTACCGTTTTCAACTTCATTAAGAGTTCCGCTTACTTTATAAACAGCATCCTTTGTAAGACCTGTGTAAGAAATATGGTCAACAACGGTAACTTCCTTTGCGTCCTTAGTTGTAACACCGGCAGGCGCATCTACACCACCGACAGCGATGGTTGTTTTGCCGTCCTTAACCTCGACCTGAGTCTTTATCTCACCCTTACTCTTTTCAGGAGTCTTATCATTTGTAATGATTATGCTGTAGTTTACATTACCCTTATCATCAGTATGTGACTCTGTCTTAGCACCGGACTGATAGAAGCCGGGAACCTCGATCTCTGCCACTTCATAGCTGTATACATTACCATCCTTGTCAGCCTTCTCAAGATCTGACCATGTGTAAGTCCACTTATTATCTGCATTAAGTGTCTGTGCATCGTACTCAGCGCCGTTTCTGTTGAGCTTTACGCTTACGGATTCTGCGGGAGTAACGCCATCAGCCCACGCCTTGGTTACTTTTACAGTTACCTTAGCCTCTTCAGGCTCTTCCTCTTCTTCATCCTTAGTGTTTTCAAATTCAGCAGTTACATTACCCTTATTATCTGTTTTGGAGATCTGCTTCGTCTGGGTATATCCCTCGGGAACGATCTCTTCTACAGCATAAGTGTATGTCTTACCGTTTTTGTCTTCCTTAGCAAGACCTGACCATGTATACTTCCACTGGTTTTCGGCATTAAGCTTTTCTTCCTTGATCTCCTTACCATTACGTGTAAGCTTAACCGTGATCTCGTCAGCAGCCTCGCCGTTCCATGTCTTTGTTACATTTACCTTTACCTTCTCGCCCTTAACATCTACTGACTGGGCTTCGTCGGTAATATCCTCATGTGTTGCCACTACCTTACCGTTCTGAATACACTTCTCGAAAGCAACAACCGTCTTTCCGTCAAGCGCGGAAGCGTCAAATGTAAACTCAAGCTTCTCAGAACCGTTTGCCTTGGTTGCAGTAAATGTCTTTTCAGCTGTTACAGCCTTTCCATCTACCTTAAGCTCGCCGCCGTCTGTACCGTCAGCATTCTTAATATGAAGGGTACCTGAAATTGTATACTCCTTACCTACGAGGAGGTTGGTGTATGATACCTCATCAACAATAGTTACCTGCTTAACAGGCTTTACGATGTGGTCACCGTCAGCCTTGTCTGTAGCATTTGTTTCAATGCTCACATCTTTAGCCTTATTCTTAAGAACGATCACTCCGTCCTTGTACTCTACTGCGCCGGCAGGCTTAACCGTTGCATTCTTAACAGTAACAGTACCGTCAACAGCTACTTCAAATACAACCTTTGTAGTAACCCTCTGGTATCCTTCGGGAGCACTGTTTTCAACAAGGGTGTATTTTCCGGGCTTAACCGTGATATCCATAGTCTTGCCCTTCTCGGAAACCCATGTCTGTTTGAAGTCGTTATCACCTGTTACTGTGATAACCGCGCCTTCGATCTCTTCGCCATCTGCAATATCTGTCTTGTTGATCTTAACTTCATGATCCTTATACTCATTCTTAAGGATGATCGTTCCGTCTTCTGCCTGCTCGATAGCACCGGCGGGCTCAGCAGTAACTTTTTCTACTGCTACCTTACCCTGCATGTCTACCGTAAACTTGATCTTGGTAGTTACACACTGATATCCCTCAGGAGCATTTACCTCTGTAAGAGTATAATTACCGGGAACAACCTTAAAGTCCATAGTCTCGCCGGCAACAGACGTCCATTCCTTAACAGTCTTACCTGTTGCATCGGTTACCTTTATCTTGGCACCTTCTATTTCCTGACCGCCCATGTCGGTCTTGTTTATAGAAACGTCATGCTTCTTAAGCGCGTCCTTAAGAACGATCACTCCGTCCTTATACTCTACTGCGCCTTCCGGCTTAACCTTTGTAGTGTTTACAGTTACTTTACCATCTGCGGCAACCGTGAACTTGATCTGTGTAGTTACTGCCACATAACCTTCGGGAGCGCTTACCTCTGTAAGGGTGTACTGACCGGGCTTAACTGTGATATCCATAGTCTCGCCGGCAACAGACGTCCATTCCTTAACAGTCTTACCTGTTGCATCGGTTACCTTTATCTTGGCACCTTCTATTTCCTGACCACCCATGTCGGTCTTATTGATCTTAACCTCATAGGTTTTCTCTTCGTTATTAAACTTATCTTTTACAGTCCAGTTAAGACCTGAACCTTCAGCGCCATCTACAGATTCAACCTTAAGTGTGTTACCGTCCGGAACGACAACAAACTTAACTGTCTGATCCTGAGCAGTGAAATTAACGCCTGCGTACTCTTCACCTGTAAGAGTCTTATCCTCTTTCACGGTAAATGTATACTCGCCCTCTTTTGTAAACTTAACTACAAAAGGATTGTTCAGCTTATGAGAGCTGCGGTTTGTCCAACGTGTTCCGTTTACGATCTCAGCACCATCTGCGCCGCCCTCAAGTATAAACTTGAATGTGGGGATGCTGCCTTCAAGTCCCGGAATAGCCTTCTCAAGCTGAAGACGTGCTGTTATCTCACCGGGAACCATCTCTTTGTTTTCTGCAACAAACGTATAAGAATCATCACCATCCTGCTCTACAGCTCCGGCCTCAAATCCTTCTCCTGTAAATGCAGTCTCTTCTATAGTATAGACAATCTCATTTCCATCCGCATTGAACTTGTCAAGATTCTCAAACTTAGCTTCCCAGTTAGTTGCATTAACAGTCTTTGTATCGCCTACAGCAGTACCGTCAGCAAGTACCCGGAATGTTGCGGAAGCGTCAGCAGGAACATTGGCTGCATCCTCTCCGTTTCTGTCTGTCCATTTCTTAGTTACCTTAACCTCTACCTTAGGGTTATCAACCTCTACGGTCTGATCCTCATCTTTGATTTCATGATGAAGGATCGCATCAATTCCTTCAGATTCAGCCTTTTCAAATACAACGATCTTCTTACCTGCCAGCTTAGATGCATCTACGGTAAATGTCATCACAACACTGCCGTTTGCCGCACTGGGGGTAAATGTCATACCGTCAACTGTGGCATTCTCTCCGGCAGTAAGCTCACAGCTTGTATAAGCTATCACACCACCGTCCTCATCGTCGGCATTCTTCTTATGAAGTTCGCCTGACAGTGTATATGTCTTGCCTGCTTTGAGATTTTCAAATGTTACGATATCTTTGATCTTTACATCTTTCTCAGGATCGAGGGTTTTGTCTCCATCCTCAGCGTCAGATGCATTTGTCTTAAGGTCGCCGTTGGGCTCCTTCTTGTTTGTAAGTATGAATCCGTTTTCAACATCACCTGTGAGTCCTGCTCTTTCGAATCCCTCACCCTTAAAGCTTACTTCCTGAAGGGTATAGGTAATATCCTTACCGTTTTCATCCTGCTTAGGAAGGTCCTTGAATGTAAATGTCCAGTTGTGCTTAGCCATGATGGTGGCAACCTGTCCTTTAACGGGCTGACCATTTGCCAGAACCTGAACACGGACGGAAGCATCCTTAGGTGCATCTACAGTTGTAGTTCCGTCTGCTGCCACCCATTTCTTGTCCACTTTAATAGAAACTTTCTCGGGTGTCTTTTTAATAACTGCACGCTCTGACTCGTCATCAAAATTACCGTTGTGTGTTGCCACAACCTTGCCGTCACAGATAAGCTCTGCCTTGATGTTGTAGGTGCCTTCGCCTACATTGTTAAATGTTACTTCAATACTACCATTAGTCTTATTATTTACTGTTTCTGTCTTGTTTTCAACTTCATTATTATCAGCGTCAAATACTATAGCCTTGATAGTATATTCCTTAGCTGAATCAAGATCTTCAAACTCTACTGTATCCTTAAGTGTTGTGTTTATCTCGCCTTCCGCAAGAGTGTACTCTGCTGCTGCATCATCAGTTGCTTCAACACCACCTGCATTGGCTGTTGTATTGGTGATCTTGGGAGCCTTCTTTACAACTGCGCGCTCGGAAACCTCTCCAAGCTTACCATTGTGCTCTGCAACAACTGTGCCGTTAAGCAGCAGTTCTGCCTTGATATTGTAGGTTCCTGCCTCAACAGGCATTCTGAATGTAACTGTTGCGTCACCTTCTGTAATGCCTTCAACATCTGTTGTAAACTGACGTACCTGCTTGCCGTCTTTATCATAAGCTGTTGCGCGAACTACATACTTCTGATCCTTATCAAGACCCTTGAAATATACAACATCCGAAAGGCTAACCTTAGTCTCATTTTCCTTCAGTGTGTATTCAGCAGCTGCCTGAGCTGTTGCTGTAGCCTTGCCCTCACCGTTGCCAAGTTTTGCAGTGGTATTGGTGATCTCAGGCTGGGTCTCTTTAGTATCAGTCATCGTTACGTCAGCACCAAAGAGCTTAAGAAGCACAAGATCCTGTCTCTTTTTATCTGAACCATCATTTGCTTCAAAGATTGCAACGTGACCTTTAACTTCCTTATCGCTGTTTGCTACTGTAACAAGGTAATCATAAAGAGCTTTGGTGTTACCGAACTGACCACCGTTGATCTTACTCATACCTTCAGTCTTCCAGTAATTTGCTTTGATCATGTTACCGATCACAGACTGAACAGCCATATGCACACTTGCATCCGGGAAGTTTGCGCCTCCAAGCTTGGATACAAGAGTATCGTAGTGATTAACATAAGCGTCAACAACACGACGAACCTTTGCTACTGTCTGATCACGGGGATAGTCGTTCTCATCATGAACGTATTCCGTATCAAATACAAGCTTGTAGGGAGTACCGTTGCCGGGAGTCTCGTAATCAGGATTGATACATGCGGCACTGGCAACAAGTTTTCCATCTTCAAGGATAGCAAGGGATCCAACTCCTCTGTTGGGCTCCTCTGCTGTTTCGTACAGATGGGATGTATAAGACTTAGCCTCTACGGTGAAAGGCATATCATCAGCCTTGTTATATCCCTCAGGAGCTGTCTTCTCATGAAGCACATAGCTGCCGGGCTCAATGTCAGATATTACAATGTCACCGTTATTGTCGGCATTTATTGTCCTTACTACATTATTATCTTTAAGGATTTCAAACTCTGCTCCCGGAAGCAGCTTGCCATCTTCGTCAACCTTATTGATGATGACGTGACCCTGCTTAACTGCCTTAGGAGTTGTTTCTTTTACTATAATAGTCTGAGCTGCATCACCTGCATCATGGTGCTCTGCTTTGTCGCCTGCCTCAGCCTTTGCAGCATCCGCATTCTCAGCTGACTCAAATACTACATACTTTGCACCTGCCTCAAGTGTTACATTGCCAAATGTCATGATCCAGTCATCGCCGGTTCCCTGAGCATTGGCCTTCTTGTTGGGAGTTGCCTGCTTTGTAGCCACAACCTCCATACCAAGCATTTCTTCAAGATCTTTAACCTCTGCCCATGAAACCTCAACGTTGTCAGCCATGCCGGCAAAACGTCTGTCTGCCATAGCTTTCTGATCAGCTGTTGCTTCTGTCCATTTGGCATCGTTATTGTTACGTGCTTTTACAAAATATTTGCCCTGAGCTGTCTTTGCAAAGCTGTTGTTGGGTCCTGCTACCTTATCAACTACGTAGTCATCGCCAACCTTTACAAGCTCGCCGTAAACCTTGTACTCGTTGTTTGGCTGAAGGTTTGTATAAGAAATCTTATCCAAAACTTCCACGCTTCCTGCCTCAGCCTGAAGAGCTGCGTTTGCGGAAGCTGTGCCTTTATTTGTGTATACAGTTGTTCCAAGGGAACCGTTGTATTCTACAGTTGTTTCTTCGTATTTGTTTGTGAAAGAGAATGTACCTGCTTCTGCATAAAGTGTATTCTCTTCTGTTGTTGTTTCTGCTTTATTTCCAACGATACATGCTTCAATCTTTGGAATTGAATTATATGGTGCATATATTCCGATCAAAGGTTGAGCATTAACTGTATAAGCAGTATCATTGTTTGCTGTCCAATATACATATGTCTCTGTTCCATCAGGATAATTCTTCATGGAACCATTGTTGTTACCCTTAAGAGCAAAATTCACAAGGGCATCGAACATATCCTTATCAGATGCTGCTGCACGATATCCGCCTTCATCTAAACCGCGTACACCTTCCTTGTAAGCTTTTCCGCACTTAAGCACATAGAACAATGCTTCCTGTGTTGTCTTGCGAAGTGCTCCTGTATTTGTAAAACCGGCTGCATTATAAGGATATCCGTTGTACAGCACTTTCTGTACTGCATCTCTAAGTTCCCATCCGGTCATTACTCCGGGATCACCCGCTTGATTCCATGCCTCGTTTGCATTTGCCTGGTCTGTATCTCTATACTCCTTGGAATACAGGTATGCAACTCGGTCAAGCCATCTGTTCCAGGATGCTTCACTCGGCTTTATCATGCCTTTCTGCCAGTTTACTCCTGTAGGTGACTGCCATGCGCTGTAATCTGCATTCCAGATCGTTCTCTTCGGATAATCTGACTGAGATGCACTCTTGTAGTTAGCCCCACAGAACACATGCTCTGTGGTTCCGTCTGCAAATGTTACTGACTTAGGCGAATACCATCCACCATCGATCGCTCCGCCCTGGTTATATGTAACCTCTATTGCCGCACCTGTTGTACCTGTTGCATGTTTCTTGGGAAGATAGTTTTCCCCATTGTTGGGAGCAGCAGTTCCACCTTGTGTTGCAGAAACTGTGAAAGAAACATCGCTTAAAGTATAACCATTCTTCGCAGCCTTAAGTGTATATGTTTCGCCATTTACAAGTTTAACGTTTAATCCACCCTTATCGGACAGCCACTTATAAAGCGGTGTTCCGTTGGATGCACGGATCAGAGTCACCTGTGCTCCCTCTATGATGTTGCCGTTTGCATCCTTAACAATAGGGCCTTCAAGTCTTACTTCCGTGTTCTGTCCCCAGTCCTCAGGGTGAAGATTAGTGACGCTTGTCGGGAAGTTTGACTCCTCAGTGGCAGCTGTTGCTGTTCCTGCCGACTGATTCTGTGTTGCTGTCTTTGTAACATTGACTGTTACCGCTTTCTCTTCGGTATCATAAACAATACCTTCCTGACCATCGTTCTTTTCACGAACTTTATAGTTGTATGTTCCGGCTTCTGTGTACTTGATCCCGTCAAATACAACTTTTCCGTTTGCATCATTTGTCTTGGTATCGATTACATTACCATTATTATCAAGAAGCTCGAATGTGAACTGACCATTCTCAAGATTCTTTCCTGTAAGTGTCTTAGTTCCTTCTATAGTGGCTGTGATAGAAGTTTCGTCTGTCGTTTCAGGTTCCTCCGGTACTACCGGTGTAGTAGGTTCCTCAGGTTGTGGCTCAGGCTCCTCTTCTTCCTCTTCAGTTCCAGGTGTGGGTGCATCCGGGACTTCAGGAGTTACAGGAGGTGTTTCATTGCTGTAGCGGCCTAATTGTACTGTTCCGTTTGAATCAATAACTGCACCATTTCCTTCAAAAATACTTGTTGCATTTTCTCTGGCTGCTGCTTTCGCTTCCGCTGACGGGTTGGATCTGCGTCCATACCATGTTCTGAAACTTGGTTTCCCTTCTTTAGGCTTGCCAACGCCTTCAAATCCTCCCCAGTTTGGATTTCCTCCTCCAAGCATTACGTGATTTGTATCGCTGATACTTGTTCCTCTGAGTTTTATGTTTTGCCCCTGATTATCACCATCTTGACCGCGATAATCTGTCATAAGGTCATAGTTAGCATTGTCAAAAATTGCAACTCCATCCTGAGATTTAAGTATCATTTGACCGAAGTCGCAAACAAAAACAACGCCTGTACGTTCGGCATATGCGCTATATCTCTCTCCAATATTGGATGCATCATTACCGGTAATTAGTGCATTGTAGATTGTAAGTATATTCTGAGAAACGTTGATACACTCGTTATGATAGAAGAATCCTTTATTGTTTGTGACCGTGCCCGATTTCATCGTTACGTACACTCCGTTGATTCCCATAGTACCGTCAGTAACAGGGGTAAAGAATATACCCTTACCATCGTTATCACGGAATGTAGCACCATCTACAAGAATGTTTACCGGGTTTACTAAAGAGCATACACGACCACCTATTGTATTGTCAGGATACCCGGCGCCTGGTCCGCCCCCCTTTATTCCCAGATAATCGGCCTCATTTACACTCTTATCTTCAACATATCCTATATCATGGAACACTGCTCCGCTAAGGAAATTAAGTGTTGAATTTGAATTCGGCTTAATAACCTCTGCATCGATCCGCTTATCCTCGCCGTCAACATCTATATTATAGAAGGTTGCCGTCTCACCATTAGGTACTTCGAACATAACTCCGGTGAATCCGTCAGCTCTCTTTACTGACTGCTTGCCGGAATTCTCTGTGTTAATGTTACCGGTGGCCTGTACCGTTCCTGACACATATATGCCACCCTCTTTGTTGCCAAGAAGGCTCTTTGCCTTCTCCCAGCTCTTAACGGCTCCGCCTGCAGAACTACCGTCATTGCTGTCGTTACCGTTTGCGCCGTCAACATATATCCATGTGCTTTCGGCAGCGTAAACGCGTGAATCTCCGCCCATCTGTGTCATACCGAACACAGTGCCTGCAGCAATAAATATCGCCATCAATACTGCAAACCAGCGAAGAATTCCTCCCCTTTTTTTTGTTTCTGTTTCCATTTTTTTAAAAAACCTTTCCTTTCTTTCTTGTTCATGTAATGACATATGCTATCCTAAACCACACTACACGAAAATGAAATCTACTTTAAAACTCCTAAAAACATTGTCAATCATTTAAGTATGATATGACATCAACAAAAAGTTACATTCGCGAATTTGTTTAACCGGTTGTAAACCACGGTCAGGCATTAGGTTTCCGAACGCCTATGCCCCGGGGTCGGATCAGTCCCCTTTAGTTACGTCTGTATATGAAAAATACAGATTAAAATCCTGCCGTGGCAAATAGTACTATTCTTTTTTTCCTTTCTTAACATCACCTCGTTGAATGTGTGCGACCGCCATTGCGGGGTGAAAAATGTTTACGACGCAAAATCTTTGTAACTTTCTTTAACAGAATAAGAAACTCCTTTAAATGCATCTTTACACGAAAAAAACCGTTGCGGTCCGGTAACACTCTGTCGGTGTATTTGAGTTAATCTGCTGATGTTTCATTGCTTATTAATCCGGGCTATACGGTTTCTTCCATCCCATTCTCACATTGTTAATAACTGCCACACTAGAATATACACTTACAATACATTTTATGTCAAGTTTTATTTTTTTAACAACACATCATATGGTATCCCTTCAATCTGTTTCACTCCTTCAGGAACCATATCTGCGTCGTACTGTAATTACAATCCCTGCCGTAACCGTCGAAACAGCTCCGGCAATTATCCATGCACCAAGTAAGTTGTCGTCTCCGGTAGGTGCAGCTTTTGTAACATTAGCCTTAGATGTTTTTACAGCCGATGCCTCATGTTTTTCTCCCGATCCCGAAACAGATGTGCCTCTTTTTGCGATTTTTGTCTGCTTTTTATTAAGAACTATTGTGAACAGATCATATATATCTGCTATAGTATTTTCATCTGCCGTTTCACCTAATTTTGCCTTATCCGTTTCTACCATCTTAAGCTCTGATGTATTTTCCGGATTTACGATTATATTCCATCCCTTTTCATTAATATATCCGGGATTATTGTCCGGAATTCTTACAGATGTACCATTTTTATCTGACATTTTAATTACATTCTTCATGAAATTCGCGTTGTTATTCATTGAAATACTGAATTTTATATCGTCAAATTTTTCATAACCGTCAGGAACATCTACACATTTTAAGACATAATCTCCGGAAATATGTTCAGGATTGCTTTCAAATATCAGTTTATAGTGATCAAACCCAGAAATATATTTTTCATAAAACTCTTCACCTTGAGGAAAATAGTTAATGAGATACTCTGCCGTAGCAAAGTTTTCACTCTTTACCTCTTTACCGTCAACAATTTTATACAGTTTAATTTTTGTTTTATTGGAAATGTTATTTCCTTCTTCATCTTCAACTACAAAGGGTTGTCCTGAATAGTCGTGGTACTTATTAAGATAATCACCGTAGTAGTAAGGATATATTTCTGTGTATTTATCATCCGGCATTTCCTCTTTGGGATCATTATCCGATGCATGTTCGTTATTTTCGTTTGGAGAAGTATCGTCTTCCGGAAGTGTTTCTTTACTAATCTCCTTAGAACCGGACACACTAAAACCGTCAAAAAGTTTAGTAAGCTCTTGTGAACCGCCAATGTCCCGAAGATTGCCCAGTACATCAGTTGCACCTGCCGTATATATGTCATAAATACCGTTTTTAAAGGTATCATCGACTATAATATCGGCTGAAATATTTCCGTCCTTATCGGGAGCGGACCATTTCCCTATAGTCACATCTGCAAAATCATATGTTTCACCTGTTTTTTTATGATATATAAAAGAGATATCTACGGATCGGAGTTCAATAATACTCTGGTCTGTTACATTTACAGTAATTTTAAGCTTATCTCCCGGAGAAACTTCCGTTTTATCAAATGAGATATCATTGATCACCGGACCTTCGAAATCGCCCTTCGAACCGGCCACAGTAAATCCGTTATATATAATATCTCTAACATCGGTATTAACATCATTTAATTCATCTTTATTATCAAAAAATGTATAATACCTTGATAAATCTCCTGAAGTATCATATACATATACATTAGTTACACGTGAACCACCATTTGGCCACCGATCGTCAATGGTAAATTCACCTGAAAAAGTGTTGTCGGTCTGTTTATTCAGTCGTATTTCCTGTCCCGGGAAACCACTATTCTCAGAGATCATGGTCATTGCTAAGCTACTTACATTAGTTCCGTCTGTCAACTCTGCACTCACCTTCACGGTATCCCCCGGTGAAACTGTGTATTTATCTGTTGTGATAGAAATAACCTTTGGATTTTCACTTTCCTGTGCAAATGTGATATTTGCCGGTATAACAGCCTGAACTACGGAACATCCCATAATACAAGCTCCGGATAAAATAGCACCTGACAACGCCCTTTTAATTCTTTTTTCCCTGATAAACATACAAAACCTCCTTACCCTTTACTAAATCATATATTTCATATGTTTCATATTATAACCTATATGTTTTTTTCTAAACAGAACACTTTACATTCGGATTAAATACATTGTTTATATCTTTTTAGTTATATCTTGGTAAACAGTAGATCCTTCTTATCATACCTTTTCCATTGTAAAATTTTTTGCAATAAAAAAGGAGATCGCTCCCGGCAACATCTCCTTCAAGAAAATATCATACTCACCCAAGTGCAAACGTCACTTCCGCCTCTACCGCCACTTCCTCGCCTACCTTAGCCACGGCCTTTCCGGAGCCTATAGCCCCTTTCCGTCTTGTAAGCTCACACCTCAGCTCCAAAACATCCCCGGGGATCACCTTTCTTTTAAAGCGCACATTTTTCGCTCCGGCAAAAAACGCCACTTTTCCGGCATTTTCCTCCTCGGTAAGAAGGGCCACCGCCCCCGTCTGGGCAAGAGCCTCCAGGATCAACACCCCCGGCATCACCGCAAGCCCCGGAAAATGTCCCTGAAACTGGGCTTCATTTGCCGAAACGCATTTGCGCGCCACGGCAAAGCTTCCGGGCTCACAATCAATCACCCGGTCTATCATAAGAAAGGGATAACGATGAGGGAGTATTTTTTGTATTTCATCTGAATTCAATTCCATAAGCTGTCTCCTGTGATTTTTTATTCATATCTTTTAAACACCAGGCACACGTTATGCCCTCCGAATCCAAAGGAATTGGACATGGCGTATTTTAAGGGCGCCTTTACACATTTCCCCGGCACATAATCAAGGTCGCACATCTCATCCTGCAACGTAAGTCCTGCGGTAGGCGGCGCTATCTCCTCCTGCAATGCCTTTACAGTGACTACTGCTTCCACTGCGGCGCTGGCGCCAAGCAAATGTCCCGTCATGGATTTTGTGGAGCTTACCTTTAACTTCCCTGCGTGTCCGCCAAATGCTTTATGTATAGCCTTTGTCTCGCATTCGTCATTTATCTTGGTGGATGTGCCGTGGGCATTTATGTAATCAATGTCCTCAGGGGCTATTCCGGCATCTTCCAATGCCAGTTCCATACATCTTGACGCTTCATTTGCCTCAGGATCCAGTGCGGTAATGTGATATGCATCGCAGGTGGCCGCGTATCCCACCACCTCTCCGAGGATAACCGCGCCTCTCGCCCTGGCGTGTTCGTACTCTTCAAGCACCAGAACAGCGGCTCCCTCTCCCATGACAAATCCGTTTCTTTCTTTATCAAACGGTATGGAGGCTCTTTTGGGATCCTCTGACTTGGAAAGCGCCTTTAGCGCTGTAAATCCGCCTATGCAAAGCTCTGTTACGGAAGCCTCGCTGCCTCCTGCAAGCATTACATCGGCATAGCCGTCACGTATGTTTCTGAAGGCATCGCCTATTCCGTTGGCGGCGGAAGCGCAGGCCGACACCACGCAAGAGCACATTCCCTTAAGCCCGAAGCGTATGGCGATATTTCCAGCTGCCATATTGGAAATGGCTTTGGGGATGTAATACGCCGACACACGGTCAAAGCCTTTCTCCAGGCCTCTGCTGTGCTCTTTTTCTATGGTATCTATGCCGCCTATGCCGCTGGACATAATAACTCCCCAGCGTTGTCTTGACTCTTCCGAACCTTCCAGGCCCGCCTCGTCAAATGCCTGCTGCGCAGCTGCCACGGCGTAAATGGAATAATCGTCCAGCTTTCGCGCTTCCGCTGCGTCCATATATTTCAAGGGATCAAAGTCCTTTACCTCCCCGGCCAGCTTCACCTTTCTGTCTGTGGTGTCGTATTTTGTAATAGGACCTATGCCGCAAATACCGTTTTTTACATTTTCCCAGGTTTGCTCCGTATCATTTCCCACGGGGCACACAACTCCCGTTCCTGTTATAACTACTCTTCTCTTCATAAATTAATCTCTCCCGCTGATCTCATATTTACACCATTCCGCCGTCTACCGTCAGCACCTGACCCGTTACGTAGGATGAATCGGGTCCCGCCAAAAATAAAACAGCCCCTGCTATATCCTCCGGTTTCCCCATACGCCCTGCCGGTATAACCGCCAAAAGCTTTTCTTTCTCGGACTCCGGCAATGCCTTCGTCATATCCGTCTCTATAAATCCCGGGGCTACGGCATTTACATTTATCCCTTTTGAAGCCAGCTCCCTGGCAAGGGATTTGGTCATACCTATGATCCCTGCCTTGGAGGCGCTGTAATTTACCTGGCCGACATTGCCCCGTAACCCAACAATGCTGCTGATGCTTATGATCCGTCCGTTCCGCTGCTTGAGCATGATCTTTGAAGCCGCCTTCATGCAGTTGTAGCTGCCTTTAAGGTTTATATCAAGTACGCTGTCGAAATCCTCTTCCTTCATGCGCAGGATGATCTTGTCTCTGGTGATGCCCGCATTGTTTACCAGGATATCCACCGTGCCGAACTCCTCCACAGCCCGGGCAAACATCTCCTCCACCTGCGCGGCATCTGATACATCTGCTTTTATTCTTAAAGTTCTCACTCCCGCCTTTTCGCATTCAGTGGCGCAATCCGCAGCCGCATCCTCACTGCCGGAGTAATTGATCACCACGTTGGCGCCCTCAATTGCCATGCGCAGGGCTATGGCTCTGCCTATCCCTTTGCCCGCGCCGGTGACCAGCGCTGTTTTTCCATGTAAAATCATCTTTTTCTCCATATGGTTGTTGTAATTTTTTATTTAATTATCGTTGTTATATCAAAATTATTCGAAGCCTTATATATAAGAAGAAACGGAATCCCAAACTATACACCAAAGAAAGCCGGGTCATTTACAGACACCACCTTCATTTCCGGGGCAGATCTCTTTATAAATCCTGCAATAGTCTTGCCCGGTCCCACCTCTAAGACATTTGTAACACCGGCTCCGGAGAGAAAATCTATGGTCTGGCTCATGCGCACCGGGGATTTCACCTGCTTTACAAGGAGCTCTTTCATTGCCGCTTCCGTCACAGGCGCCTCTTCCGGTTTTCCCGTCACGTTAAAAACAACAGGTATTTCCATCTCTGAAAATCTTACATCCTCAAGATAATCTTTTAATTCCCGGGACGCCGGAGCCATCAGCTCTGTATGAAATGCCGAGCTCACTTTAAGAGGCACACATTTACCCAGACCGCGCTCCTTTATGATTCCTGCTGCCGCATCCACCGCTTTGCTTATCCCTGCTATAACATTTTGTCCCTTGCAGTTGTAATTGGAAATGCTGACAGTCCCCATGCCTCCGGTGCTGACCTCCAGGCATATCTGCTCCACAGCCTCAGGATCCGCCCCCAGCACCGCATACATCTTACCGTCAACAGATTCGGCGCATTTCTTCATCACCCTGCCGCGAAATGCAGTAAGACGTATAAAAGTTTCCAGATCAAACACTCCTGCCAAGTACAGCGCACTGTACTCACCGAGACTCAGTCCCGCGGTAAAATCCGGATTCATTCCTTTTTCTTTCAAAAGCTCCGCCACTCCCGCAGCATAAGCCGCCAGTGCCGGCTGGGCCACTGCCGTATCTGAAAGCGTCTTTTCATCAGCCTCCAGCATCATTTTCTTAAGATCAATACCGGCGTATTCCGAAGACATTTCCACAATATCAGCAAAGACAGCGCTCTCCTCAAAAAACTCCCTGCCCATGCCGCAGTGCTGGCTTCCCTGTCCTGTAAAAATAATCGCTGTTTTCATATTACCTCCCTTTTCCTAACCTTCATAAAAACGAAAATTCAAAATCAGTCACCTTCAGAATTCTGCGTATGAAACCAGCTCCTGTATTATCTCCTCCACCGGTCTTATCTCCTTCAGCTGGCCGCACACCTGCCCTGCCATAAGAGACCCATAAGTAACATCTCCCTCACGCACCGCCTTTTTAAGAGACCCGAGAGTGTACCTCTCCAGCTCCTCCTTATCCGCGCCCTTAGCCTCCATCTCCAGATACTCCCTGGCCATCCGGTTCTTGATCAGCCTCACAGGCGTTCCCGAAATACGTCCGGTCACAGTAGTAGAATTATCCCTCGCCTTCAAAATCTGCTGCTTATAATTGTCATGTATGGGACACTCCTCGCTCACCAAAAGACAAGTCCCCACCTGCACTCCCACTGCTCCCAGGGCAAATGCGGCATTCACCTGTCTTTTATCCGCAATACCTCCTGCCGCAATAACCGGAACATCCAGCGCATCCGACATCTGAGGCACAAGCGTCATCGTAGTCATCTCTCCCACATGACCTCCCGCTTCAGTCCCTTCGGCAATAACCGCATCCGCGCCCGCCTTCACAAGCCTTGCAGCCAAAAGCACAGAAGAAGAAACCGGGATAACCGTAATCCCCGCTCCCTTCCACATATCCATATAAACTCCCGGACTCCCTGCTCCCGTAGTCAGAACCTTAACGCCTTCCCTCACCACAAGCTCGGCAAGCTCCGGCATATGGCGGTTCATAAGCATAAGATTCACACCAAAAGGCTTATCCGTCATCTTTTTGCAAATATGTATCTCCTTCTCAAGCCCCTCAGCATCCATACCGCCGGAAGCTATCATTCCAAGCGCCCCTGCATTAGAGCAGGCCGCCGCAAAAGCTCCCGTAGCAATATTAGCCATACCGCCCTGGATCACCGGATACTTCACTCCCACAACATCCCTAAAAAAATCCATTACACTATCCTTTCAGATTACATCCCTCTGTATCTTTCATACCGCTCATTTACCAGCTCATCCGCATCCAGGCTCTCCAGCTTCTCCAATTCAAGAAAAAGCGCGTCTCCCAAACTCTCGCAAAACTCCTCAAGCCCTGCCGCAAAACCTTCCTCAGGCTCCCGTATGATCTCATCCGCAAAACCATCCTCTTTCAGATCAAAAGCAGTAAGACGCATAACCGAAGCCGCATCCTCCACCTTCGAAGCATCCTTCCAGAGAATAGACGAAAACCCCTCAGGGGAAAGAATAGAATATACAGCATTCTCCAGCATCCATACCCTGTCTGCCACGCCTATCGCCAGCGCACCTCCGCTGCTGCCCTCACCTGTCACCACCGCGATCACAGGGATCTTAAGCCCGCTCATAGCCGCAAGACTTTCAGCAATAGCAATACTTATCCCATTCTCCTCAGCCTCCGTTCCCGGATAAGCTCCCGGCGTATCTATAAACGTAATAACAGGCCGTCCGAATTTCTCCGCCTGCCTCATAAGCCGCAGTGCTTTACGATAACCTTCCGGTCCCGGCATCCCGAAATTACAATCCATATTTTCATGGGCATTGCGCCCCTTCCTGTGACCTATAACAGTTACCGGTCTGCCTTTAAGAAATGCGATCCCGCCTGTAACAGCCCTGTCATCTCCGCCTGTTCTGTCACCCGCAAACTCAGTATATCCGTCAAAAATACCCTCTATAAGCTCCTGAGTCTTGGGTCTGTCCTTATCCCTTGCCGCGCACACCCTCTCCCAGGGACTCAACTTTGCCGCACCGGCATTTTCACGGATAAAGATCCGCGGTGACTCCACCGGCCTTTCACCGGACTGGGTTTTATGAAGTTCCAAAATTCCCTTTATGACCTGAGGCATTTCCTCACGAGGCACTATCCTGTCCACAAATCCGTGTTCAAAGGCAAACTCTGCCCTCTGGAATCCTTCCGGAAGCTTCTGCCTTATAGTCTGTTCGATCACCCTGGGACCTGCAAAGCCTATAAGTGCTCCGGGCTCCGCCAGGCAAATGTCACCAAGAGAAGCGAAGCTTGCGCTCACTCCTCCCATACAGGGATCTGTAAGCACGCTTATAAAAAGACCTCCTCTGCTTTTGAATTTCTCAACAGCCGCCGCAGTCTTTGCCATTTGCATAAGAGAAAACATCCCCTCCTGCATCCTGGCTCCTCCGCTGGCTGCAAATATCACCAGAGGCAGTCCTTCACTTCCTGCCGTCTCGGCAAGCGCCGCTATTTTTTCTCCAACCACGCTGCCCATGCTGCCCATCATAAAGTGCCGGGACAACTCGCCGCAAAAAATGCTTATGCCGCCAACGCTGCCACGTCCGCATACAAATGCATCCTGCGCCTGTGTCAGTCTTCTTGCCCCTTCAAGCTTTTCTCCGTATCCGGGAAACTCAAGAGGATCCTTTGTCTTAAGATCCGCAAAAAGCTCCTCGAAGCTCCCGTCGTCCAAAAGCTCCCGCAAACGCTCTCCGACCTCCATGATCCTTGCATTTTCCAGTCGCAGACTTTTATATGAAAGCAAAAGCTTCCTTCGGTTTATAAAGGGTTTTATGTTATTTTGCATAGTCTGTGTCATTATCTTGCCCTCTTATCCCATTTGATCAGCGCATCCGCATACTTCGCCAGAAAAGACGTGTTGTAATTGCCCCCTACAAATCCCGGATTAAACAGCACGAGATACAGGAAATTCAGATTGGTGGACAAGCCCTCCACCGTCATTTCCTCCAGCGCCGCCCTCATTTTCTTTATAGCCTTCATCCGTCCCGGGGCGTGTACAATGATCTTTGCTATCATGGAATCATAATATGGACTCACCTTTGCCCCCTGAAAAAGGGCGCTTTCACATCTCACACCCATACCTCCCGGCAAATGCAGGAAGCTTATATCCCCGGGGGAAGGCGCAAAGTTTTTTTCCGGATCTTCGGCATTTATCCTGCACTCTATGG
>CAMOUW010000004.1 GCA_946626755.1 uncultured Clostridia bacterium | reverse complement strand
CGAAAAAGGCAGACCGTTTGCGACGCTTTTTGGGTAGAGGATCAGTATTGTGCAGGGGCTTAGTATCCTTGTATGAGGTATCGGATACAGATTCCCGGGATATGTCCGACATTATACTGTCTAAAACATCAGGGACAGCATGGTTGAACGCGTTGGATATCTTTTTTTCTATCTTTTTATCCTTCATAACTGTCTCCCTTCGTTAAGATTGTTTTGAGCTTTTTCAATGATCTGTTGTACTTTGAAAGAACAGTGGACAGAGGCATGTTCAGAAACTCTGCTATCTCCTTATGTTTCATGCCTGACACGGCGTGCATAACTACTATACGCCGTTCTTCTTCGGAGAGTGTGTTTAAACATTCGCTCAGGATCATATTATCCTCGGAGGATATATTATCATTTTCACCCATATACTGCTCCCAGTCTTCCTGGGCGATATCAGAAATACGGGACTGCTCCCTGAGTTTTTGCATGCAAAGATTCCTGGTTATGGTAAATATCCAGGCCATGGGCTTTCCGTAAGAAGTATATGATGCAGCGGACTGGTAAATGCGTATAAAGCAATCATGAAGCACATCTTCACAATCCTGGGGGTTTTTCAGTATGGACATGGCAAAACCATATACTGATGAAGCGCTATAGTTGTACAGATCCCGCATGGCGCTTTTGTCTCCGGCTGCCAGGTCATGTATGCATTTATCCAGTTGCTTATCGATATTATCCTCTTTCCATTTGTCCAGATTGACAGGTTGGTTGTCTGTATTCATTGTGAAGATCACTCCGATTCTTAATGTGTTAGAAAGCTGTTGTAGTATTCTACACTATTCTATCTGATATGTTAACGTTTAAATAGGAGTTTTTATTGCATATAATATATAATAATGTAAAAAACCAGTTAATCCGTAGGAAAAACACAGAGTGAAAAAAATATTTAAATTTTTTTAATAATCTATGCAATAAAACTGTGTCATATTGTATTAGTCTGATGTAACAAACAAACACTTTTTGAAAGGGGAACATTATGAAAAAAACAAATCTTAAGAAAATCACAACATTTGCTGCTACAGCAGCCGGAGCAGCGATCATCGCTGCAGGATCTCTTGGAGCGGCAGCGCCTGTTATGGCGGCTCCCACAGCCTACATTTCCCAGACAGCTGCAAAAACAGCCGCTCTGAATCATGCAAAGGTGACTGCTTCCAAGATAAGCAACTTCGAAATCGAGCTGGATAAAGAAAGAACCGGCGTTTACTATGAGATCGAATTCGACGCAAACGGATATGAGTACGATTACAAAATAAACGCAAAAAACGCTACTGTTGTTAAGTCAGAGAAGAAGGTTATCAGAACTAAGAATAATTCAAAGAATATAACAACTACAGCAGCAAAAGAAACGACACAGACAAAGGTGAATTACATTTCCAAAGACAAGGCTAAAACAATAGCTCTTGCCCATGCTAAGGTTGCGTCAAACAATATAACGGGATACAAGATCGAGTTTGACAAGGAGAGAAACGTTAGCTACTACGATATTGAATTCACAGCAAACGGTTACAAGTATGATTATGATGTAAATGCAGTAACAGGAAAGATCATCAAATTTGAGAAAAAGGCTGTAAGGAGAGTAAACCAGTCTAAAACTGTTACAAAAACCACTCCCGTATCTGCGGTAAAGACCAATTATATCGGTGAGGCAAAGGCTAAAGCTATCGCGCTTGCTCATGCAAAGGTAGCGGCAAACAGAGCATATTCCATGAAATGCAAATTGGACAGAGAAAAGGGTGTATATGTATATGAGGTTGAGTTTAAGTCAGGAAGATATGAGTACGAGTATGACATAAACGCAACCACAGGAAAGATCATAAAATGCGATAAGGATTTTGATTAAAAAAAATAAAAAAAATTTTTTAATGATGCAATAAAATAATACCTTACTGCGTTATTAAGGTGTAGGGAGAATAGTTTCATACCCTTCCTACCTTTCATTTTTTCCTTTCTTCTTTATTTTTGTACAGGGGGCTCCCATTAAAGCTATACGGGGAGCCCCTCTTTTTATATGGATCTTGTAGTGCGGATTTAAAATGTGGTCCGGACATGATTGCCTCAAAGGGGTAAATGTATTTTAATCGTATATACAGCAATGAGCTATATGTAATACTTTTGTAATATTTGTGCGGAATTATTGATGTTACGGGTAGTGTTTTTTTGGAAAATATGACAAGAAGATTACATTTTCAAAAAATCATTACCGATAATATAAACCGAAAGTCCCATTTTAACAGGCTTTGCAGGGGTTTTTAAGAAATATGTCAAATGGGCAGTTATACTAATAAAATTGACAAAATATATGTTTGTAAACAGATTCTTTGTGCAATATGCATAAAGCGATGTATGGTAAATGATAATTGTGAAAGACTTATCCACAGAGTTATTATAGTTATCCACATGAAATGTGGAAAAATATGGCTATTTTAAGGTTATCCCCCGACTTATCAACATTACTAACATACAAACACCTATGTGGATGTGGATAACTCCACGAAAAACACGAACAGTATTTTTGTCAAAGCGTCCAAATTTTGATTTTTTGTAAAAAAATAAGGGTATTCTTATTGACTTTTTTGGGAAGTAAAGGGAAGTCGCATAATAACAGGCTATAGTGATATTATGTAATATGTTTGTATTTTTTTAAAAGAAAACATACTGTGCAAGTGTGTGGAAATTTGGTATAATACAGAAAAGAGCAGTTGTTCCGAAGTATTATATTTGCAGGCGTGGCTACATTTGCATAGTATACCGGTTTCGGTTCGGCTGCCAAAAAAACAATAGAAAAGGGGATGAGCGTCATGCGATTCATTATTACCGGAAGAAATATTGTTGTAACAGATGCCCTTCGTACGGCAGTTGAGGAGAAGCTCGGAAAGCTGGATAAGTTTTTCGCGTCAGAGACGGAGGTACATGTTACTCTGGGTGTTCAGAGAGAACGCCAGAAGATCGAGGTAACCATTCCTGTTAAGGGACACATTATAAGAAGCGAGCAGGTGAGCGATGATATGTATGTTTCCATAGATCTCGTGGAAGAGGTTATCGAGAGACAGCTCAAGAAATATAAGAACAAGATCATCGACAAGAAACAGAACTCTGCTGATTTCTCCCAGGAGTTTGTGGAGGAAGAATATGATGAGGAAGAGGAAGTTACAAATGAAGGCGGTATCGAGATCATCAGAACAAAGCATTTCGGTATAAAGCCTATGTATCCTGAGGATGCATGTGTTCAGATGGAGCTTCTGGGTCACAACTTCTATGTGTTCCTCAATGCTGAGACGGACCAGGTAAATGTTGTCTACAAAAGAAAGGGCAACACATATGGTCTCATAGAGCCGGAGATGGAGTGATATACGGATTGACGTATTTTGCATCAGGTGTTATAGTCTAACTTGGATGTGCCCGCGCGGATCACAATAAAAGTGATCTGTCGTGCAGATTAGTTTTTAAAAAGTATATATTATCAATGGTAGAGGTTGCGCTGACCGATGAGTAGTCCGGGGGACGTCCGCAGGCGGAAGAGAACGGATGAAAGGCGGGAGCGCCGAAGTGTAGGGGATGCCTGCGGCATCTTTTATGCTGGGCATAAGCCGAAGAGGTTTGTGACTGTCATCGGGAGATGGAGGGCTACTTGACGAATAAAGCACTTTTTTGTGTATAAGCCCGTCCGTGTCCCGGACGGGTTTTTTACTGTCTTTGGGTATAAAGTATGGTAAGGAGTCATTTGCGTTATATAAAAAATGTCACATCAACCGGTGCATGTTAAACTGCATTTTCAGCAGAGAGAAGTTTTGCTGTCTGCCGGACGGATAGTGACCGGTACTTATATTATAGAAAGGAGTTTTTTATGGCTATATTTACAGGAGCGGGTGTGGCTATCATTACACCCATGAAGGAAAACGGAGACGTTGATTATGAGGCTTACGGAAGGCTTATAGATTTTCAGATTGAAAACGGCACAGATGCCATTATTTCATGCGGCACTACGGGAGAGTCTTCCACTTTAAGTCACGAGGAGCATCTGGAGGTTATAAAATATGCTGTGGAACGTACGGCAGGCAGGATCCCTGTTGTTGCGGGTACAGGCTCCAACTCTACAAAGGAGGCTATTCATTTATCCACAGAGGCTGAAAAACTTGGAGCAGACGGTCTTCTTATCGTTACGCCTTATTACAATAAGGCATCACAGGCCGGACTTTATGAGCATTATAAGACCATCGCGGAAACTGTGAAGCTTCCCATTATTCTTTATAATGTACCCAGCAGAACAGGGTGCAACATTCAGCCCGAGACTGCAGTGAAGCTGGCTACAGAGGTGGAAAATATCGTGGCTATAAAGGCGGCTACAGGCAATCTGGCCCAGGAAAGCCACCTTATGGCTCTCGCCGACGGAAAGATAGATCTGTATTCGGGAGAGGACGGACTTATCGTGCCTCTTATGTCTATCGGAGGCATAGGCGTTATCTCCGTGCTTTCAAATGTGGCTCCCAGACAGACTCATGATATTTGTGCAGAGTATCTGGCAGGAAATGTGGAAAAAGCCAGACAGCTTCAGTTTGAGGCGTTGCCTTTGGTGGATGCGCTCTTTAGTGATGTAAATCCTATTCCTGCCAAGCATGCTATGGCTATGATGGGGATGTGCAAAGCGACCATGCGTCTTCCGCTTTCTCCCATGGCACCGGAAAAAGAGGAAAAACTCAGGAAAGCCATGAAGGACTACGGCTTATTATAAGAACGAGGAGTATTATATTATGGTAAAGATTATTATGCATGGCTGCAACGGCCATATGGGACAGACGATCACCAGGATTGTGGAAAATACAGATGGCGCCTGTATTGTGGCGGGCATCGACCTCACCGGTGAGAAGTTAAATGACTATCCGGTATTTAAGTCTCTCGAGGAATGTGATGTCGAAGCTGATGTTATCGTGGATTTTTCATCTGCAAAGGCTATAGACAGTCTTTTGGATTTTTGCGGTGAAAAAAAGATGCCTTTGGTACTTTGCACCACGGGACTTTCCGATGAGCAGATAAAGAAGGTGACAGAGACCGCCACAAAGACGCCTGTTCTCAGAGCGGCCAATATGTCTCTTGGTATAAATACATTATTTAAGCTTCTTGAAGCGGCGGCAGGAGTTTTTGTGCCGGCAGGTTACGATATGGAGATCGTGGAGAAGCACCACAACCAGAAGATAGATGCGCCCAGCGGTACAGCCATAGCGCTGGCAGATGTACTTAAAGAGTGCGCGGGTGATGATTACTATTATGTATATGACCGCAGTCAGGAAAGGAAGAAGCGTGAAGCTAAAGAGATAGGCATCAGCGCTGTGCGCGGCGGAACTATTGTGGGAGAGCATGAAGTGATATTTGCCGGAGAGGATGAGGTTATAACTATCAAACATACAGCTTATTCAAAGGCGGTATTTGGAAAGGGCGCTGTCGAGGCAGCAGTATTTCTGGCAGGAAAAGATGCGGGACTGTATGATATGCAGGATGTAATAGCGGCCCGTATGGGATGATATATACAGGGTCCTTCTCTGACGGGGGATCCTGTTTTTTTCTTGATTTAGAATTAAAAACGGGGCGCACTTAGTGTTATTTTCATGTTTGGTTTTGCCGGCATCAGACACGATCTGTCGTAAGTGATCCCGGGGAAAAGGCTTGTAGCTTATTTTTTCTACTATTTCTACTATAAGAAGGAGAAGTGTATGAAATTTGCACACATTTCCGATCTTCATCTGGGGCTGAGGCTGTATGAGATGAGGATGACAGAGGAACAACGGTATATTTTGGAGGAGATAACGGGGCTTTTGAAGGAAGAAAAGCCGGATGCTCTTCTGATCAGCGGAGATATCTATGACAGACCCGTTCCTCCCGAAGAGGCAGTTGAGATGCTGAGTGATTTTCTCGGGCGGGTGCGGGCACTGGGGATAAGTATTTTTATGATCAGCGGCAATCATGACAGTCCCGAGCGTATTTCCTTTGGAGAAAAAATACTGGGGCTGGGGGATGTCCATGTGGCTGGCAAATATGACGGGAAGATAAAAAAAGTAGTCAAAGAGGATAAATACGGCAGGATAAATTTCTTCCTTCTTCCATATATAAAGCCATCTTATGTAAATGCATATCTTGAAGAGGATAAAAAGATCAGGAAAGATCCGGAACCGGCAGGAGAAAAGGGGACGGATAAAGATTCTGACAAGGGTTTGAATCTGTATCAAAGAGCTGTGGAAGAGGCTATTGCTACCGATCCGCCGGATACATCGGAACGAAATGTGATACTTGCCCATCAATTTGTAATGGGAGCCACAAGAAGTGAGTCTGAAGAGGTTATCGTAGGGCTGGTGGACAGCATCGGAGCGGAGGTGTTTGACGGTTTTGATTACGTGGCTTTGGGGCATCTTCATAAGCCTCAGCATATAGGTGAAAAGAGGGTGAGGTATTGCGGTACTCCCTTGAAATATTCTTTTTCGGAGGAGAAGAACAAAAAGAGTGTTACTTTTGTGGAAATGAAGCAAAAGGGAGATATAAAGATAAGTACAAAGGAGCTTAAACCCCGGAGAGATGTCAGGAGTATAAAGGGGCGATTTACTGAGCTTATGGCAGGAAAAAGTGATGATTATATAAGAGTCGTGCTCACGGATGACGCACCGGTACCTAATGCATTTAACAGACTGCGTGAATCGTATCCCAATATACTGAAACTGGAGTATGATGCAAAAGTATCTAAAGGGATGGGGCTTAAGTCAGTATTTCTCTCTGACACAAAAACTCCCGCAGAGATTTTTGAAGAGTTTTATGAGAGGGTAAATGAAAGAAAAATGACTGCCGGACAAAAGAGGATCCTGGACAGTATAATCGAAAAAACAGAAGAGTAAAGGAGAGTGAAGTTTTTATTTACAACTTCACTTTTTTTTATGATAATAACTGGAAAGCATGAGGTTTCGGATTGAATGGGGAGTGTTTATTATGAAAGAATATATTATGTGTCTGGATCTGGGGACTACGGGAGTAAGGTGCGTGATATTTGACAAAGCAGGTCAGATAGTGTCTATGACGAAAGAAAAATTTACACAAATTTATCCCGGGCCCGGGATGGTGGAGCATGACCCGGAGGAAATATGGCAGCTTCAGGTGCAGGTATGTAAAACAACCCTGGAAAGATCCGGGATCAGTGCGGGAGATATTGCGGCTCTGGGAATCACCAATCAGAGAGAAACGGTGGTGGTATGGGATAAGGATACGGGCAAGCCTGTGTATAATGCGATCGTATGGCAGGACAGGCGCACAGCCGAAATGCTTAAAGAAGCTGATATACAGGATGCGTCAGATGCTATACGTAAAAAAACAGGTCTATTGCCGGATGCTTATTTTAGTGCCTCCAAGATAGAGTGGATTTTGAAAAATGTTCCGGGGGCACGTAAGGGAGCGGAGGAAGGCAGGCTTATCGCCGGGACGGTTGATACATGGATCATATGGAAGCTGACAGGTGGGCGGTGTCATCTTACGGATTATACTAATGCATCGAGAACTATGCTTTTTGATATCGAAGGGCTGGAGTGGGACGATGAGCTTTTAGGGATTTTTGATATACCGGAGAAGATGTTGCCGGAGGTAAAGCCCTCGGCAGGGTATTTTGGTACGACGGAGGTTTCTCTTTTCGGAGCTGAGATCGATATTACGGGAGTGGCAGGAGACCAGCAAAGTTCTCTTTTTGGCCACGGATGTTTTGGAGAAGCGGATATTAAAAATACATACGGTACAGGGTGTTTTCTTCTGATGAATACCGGAAAAAAACGTATGGATTCGAAGTACGGGCTTTTGACTACTCTGACGGCAGGTACGGTATCAGGGTCACCGGAATATGCGCTGGAGGGGAGTGTATACAGCGCAGGGGTTCTTGTGGACTGGCTTTGTGAAGGGATAGGGCTTTTCGGATCTCCCGATGAGCTGGAGAGGTTTGCCGCGTCAGTTCCGGATACAAACGGGGTATATATTGTTCCGGCATTTTCCGGACTGGGTGCGCCTTATTGGGACAGCTCAGCAAGGGGGATTATCACGGGGCTTACCGGAGGTGTTAAAAAAAACCATATAGCAAGGGCGGCTCTCGAGGCTATTGGATTACAGAGTCTGGATGTGCTGCGTACCATGGAGCAGGATGTGGGCAGATGTGTTTCCCATCTGCGCACAGATGGAGGCGTGGGGGTAAATGACGTACTTATGCAGTTTCAGGCAGACGTGAGCGGTGTGCCGGTGACCCGCGCGGAATGTCAGGAAAGCACTGCTCTTGGGGCGGCGTTTCTTTCCGGGCTTGGATGCGGATTTTGGAAAGATACGAAGGAGATACAAGAACTGCTGAAAGACGGTGACACATTTACACCGCAAATGAGTGGTGAAGGAGTTAAGGTAAAGAGGGAAGAGTGGAAAAAGGCGGTGGAGAAATGTTCTTGACAACTATACAGTCGGACGATATAATCAGATATATAGTTCGACTGTATAGTTTTGTTGTATAGTAGGTAGTATTTAAATATTGTCTGGAGAGTATGGGATGAACAGGAGTAAATATCTGCCTCTGACGGAGACTACATTTTATATACTTGTAGCGCTTCTGGAGCCGGGACACGGGTATTACATCATGCAAAAGGTGGAAGAACTGAGCGGTGGAGATGTCCGTGTGGCGGCAGGTACCATGTACGGTGCCATAGAGAATCTGTTGGGATTGAAGTGGATCAAAGCTGTTCCCGGTGAGGATAAGAGGCGTAAAGTATATCAGATCACAGAAACCGGAAAAGAGGTTCTTAAAGAGGAAAGTAAGCGGCTTAAGAAACTGGTGGATGTGGCCGGAAAACATAGTTTGTGAGGTGTGGCAGATGAAAAGATTTAAGGCGTTTTTTGATTTTGAAAAAGAAGAAGCCTGGCTGGATGAGATGTCGGAAAAAGGATATCGTCTTGACTCGGTTAATCCATGGCTGTGTATATATACATTTACAAAAGTGGAAGAGGGAGAGTTTTGTCCCAAGTCAAGGATAGATTTTCGTATGGTGCCGGGAAAAGATAAGGTAGAATATAAAGAATGTTTCAGGGGAAGCGGCTGGGAGCTTGTGTATTCATCTAATAACGCAGCGCAGCAGTATTTCAGACAGATTTCCCCGGCTGCGTCAGATGATATTTTTTCGGATAAAAGCTCAGTGGTGCAGAGAAATAAAAGACTGGGAAGACTTATGTTGGTAAGTAGTATTATTTTCTCTATTATTGCCATGATGCAGTTTGTATGTCTGACAGATGCCATTAGAAACACTGATTCTTTCTGGACTGTTTTTTTTACTGCTTTCGGTATTTGCTTAGCAGGTGTGGCAGTAGTGACTTTAGTTGCGGGTAATCGTTTTTTGAGTAAGGATATGAAAGGCTTGGATGCGGTTGTGGAGCAGGAAGACAACACCTCGGCCGGTGATAAAACAGTAAGGCGGATGGTGGGCCGGATGGTTGTGTGGCTGATCATTTCTGTCGCTGCAGGCTTTGCGGTAGGGAGTATTGTGTCTTTGGTGACAGGTTGAGACAGTAGTTATTTAACGGACAGAGAGGGGGATATGCGTATATGACTCCGAGAAAAGCGGGTATTTTATACCTTGTACTTACAATAGCGGTCGGTATAACAGGTGTCGGTGCTATTATTTTTTCATTTTTTTCCGGCGGACATCTTACCCTGGCGGCCAATTTTATTATATATCCTGTTATGCTGGGCGTGTGTCTGTTTTTTATGTTTATTTCGAAAGAGGGTCCGGCTGAGTTTTTCGGATTTAAAGGAGTAAAGGTGTCGACATTTTTTCTGACCATTCTTTTTGCTGCTTTGATCTATCCGATCACCAATATAATAGCGGCTGTCAGCAATGTGCTTTTTGGCAATCCTCTGGAGTCGCTGGATGACAGTCCTATGGGAGTCCTGATGATAATGGTTTTCCTTTGCGCTCCGTTTTTTGAGGAACTGGTTTTTAGGGGG
Source organism: uncultured Clostridia bacterium (assembly GCA_946626755.1). Taxonomy (GTDB): domain Bacteria; phylum Bacillota; class Clostridia; order Lachnospirales; family Lachnospiraceae; genus UBA4285. Next base: position 35,258 of record CAMOUW010000004.1, on the reverse strand, counting down.
GCTGTTTTCAGAGGATTCAGGAATAGCGGAAGAGTCGCCGGTCCCATACTTATGTCGGCATTTCTTTTCGGATTATTCCATGGCAATCCCACACAGTTTTTTTATACGGGTTTTCTCGGGATCTTTCTGGGACTGGTGGCGGATGCAACGGGCAGTCTGTGGATGCCGGTTCTGGTGCATTTCCTTTTTAATTTTACCGGGATCATGATACCTCTTGCGCTTGAAGGCGCGCTTGAATCATCGCAGACAACTACAGGAGTACAACCGGCGCCTATAGAGATAGGCGGTACTCAGCAAATGCTTTTTCAGTCTGTACAGCTGGCGGTTACCATAGTGATCTTTTTGGTGGTCCTGGGCATAGCTCTGATCTTAATGTTCCTTGCTTTGAAGCTTCTTAAACGAATAGCCCGCATCGAAGGCAGGGAGAATGTATATCTGAAGCCGATGGCTCCGAAAGGCCATTCGGGACAGACTGTGTGGAGCATATCGCTTGTTATAGGGATACTTCTGTCGGCGGGGGCGGTAGTAATGAGCATGGTGTGGAGATAAGATTGTAAGAAGTCAGGGAACCCCCCTTGACTTTTTTTTAGACCTACTGTACTATCTGACATAGTACAGATAACACGCTGCTTACGGAAAGGAGGAGGCTGTGTCTTTTATTAATTATCAGGACCCCAGACCTGTGTATGAGCAGATTGTAGATTACTACGAGAAACTTATAGTGAAGGGAATCCTTGCGAAAGACTCGCAGATGCCGTCAGTGCGGCAGACTGCGGCAGAGCTGTCCATCAATCCTAACACTATCCAAAAGGCATACGGTCTGTTGGAGAAAAACGGTTTCATTTACTCGGTAAAGGGGAAGGGGAGTTTTGTGTCGGATAATACTGCTTTGGTTAAGAATAAAAGAGCAGAATGGCTTGCTGACATGAAGAAGCGCTTCAAAGAAGGAAAAGAAATCGGAGTTGACCGGGAAGACCTGGATAAGCTTATCGGTGAGATATTTGATGGAGGGTGATCATGATAGAGATAAAAAATGTAAGTAAAGGATTTGAGGAGTGTGGAAGAATACAGGCGCTGCACTGCTTGAGTCTAAAAATAAATGAAGGGGAGATCTTCGGTCTTGTGGGGACGAACGGGTCGGGTAAATCCACGCTTTTGCGCATGATGGCAGGCATTTTAAAGCCTGACAAGGGTGAAGTAACAGTGGATGGAGCCGGTGTTTTTGAAAATCCGGAGATCAAAAGTAAAGTATGCTTTTTATCTGACTCCGGGTACACATATCCAAATGCTTCAGCGTCAGATATGGCAGGGGTTTACAAGATGTATTATCCGGGGTTTGATATGGACAGGTTTATCGGAATGATAAATAAGATAGGCTTGGATACGAGGAGAAAACTCAGAACGTTTTCAAAAGGCATGAAAAAACAGGTTCTGGTGCTTTTGGGTATCTGTACTAACACAAAGTATCTTCTTTGTGATGAAACCTTTGACGGCCTGGATCCGGTTATGAGGCAGACGGTAAAAAGTCTATTTGCCACAGAGATGCTGGACAGGACATTTACACCGGTGATCGCATCCCACAGTCTGCGGGAGCTGGAGGATATCTGTGATAATATAGGAATACTGCACAATGGCAGCGTGGTTCTGTCGGAGAGTCTGACGGATCTGAAACTCGGAGTTTTGAAGTTTCAATGTGTTTTTGACGATGAAAATAAAGAGAGAGAACTGTTGCGCGGGGTAAATGTATTAAAATCCGAAAAGCGCGGAACTATGATGACTGTGGTTGTAAAGGGAGAAAAAAAGGATATCTCTGAAAAAATCGAATCATTAAAGCCGGTATATTATGAAATGATGCCTTTGTCGCTGGAAGAAATATTTATAGATGAAATGGGGGTGAAAGGATATGACTTCAAAAATCTCTATTCTTAAGTTGATAGGTGAGGATCTTAAAAAAAGGCTTTGGCTGATAATTCTTGCATTTGCAGTTTCAGCAGTGGCTTTTCCGATATCATTGCAGATCGGCATTCAAAGTGTTGCAGAATCCTACGGATCATTACATACGGAACCGGGAAGAATAGCAGAGCATCTGCGACAGATAGCGGAAGGCATCCTATGTGTTCCTGAGTTTGGAGGAAGTTATATCAGATTTCCGGTGTTTCTGGCGATTTGTATAGGGGGAGGTGCGCTTAGCGCCGTAACAGGTTTTGCTTATATCCATTCAAGAGAGAAAACGGACTTTTATCATAGTTTTGCGGTAAGAAGAGAAAAAATCTTTACTGCCAGATGGTTGAGCGGATACATTATTTGTGTGATTCCTTATGTGGCAGCCGTGCTTATCGGGCTTTTTGTGGTCCTGCCTGTCAACGGTCTGCTGGATGGAAATATGATTGCGTGCGTTTTTTCGACTATTGGTTTATTTTTGCTGGCGTTTGGGGCTGTATATGCTGTATGCGTGCTTGCCATGGTACTTACCGGGCGCATCCTTACAGGGCTGTTCATGATGGTAATGCTGCTTTTATATACCCCGGCGCTTTATTATGTGCTTAAATATGTGGTCGGAGGTTTTTATCCGGCGCTTTCTGTCAGCAACGGACCGGCATGGGGCTTTTATACATCTCCCGCAACATTAATGTCTATAATAGGCGAAGGCAGGGGCAATGTGATAGTTTCCTGGATATTGCTTGCTGTATTTTTTGCGGGGGGATTTGGAGCCTCTTTGATAATATATAAATTCAGGGCTTCTGAGACAGCAGGAAGATCCATGACATTTACAATAACCAAAAGTATTATAAAGGTTGCTGCTGTTGTATTGTGTTCTATTTGTGCAGGAATGTTCGGGTCATTATGGTATGGAAGATTCGTTCCGGCATTGTTTATACTGATCTCACTGATCATTGCATTTTTACTGAATCTGCTGGTGGAATTTTTCTATGGGAGCGATCTTGCGGGAGCATTTAAAAAGTGGACATCCATGATTGTTGCATTTGGGCTGGTGACCGGTGTGTCAGTTGTGTTGCTGGCGGATCCTTTCGGTATAAACAGATGGATGCCGGAAAAAAATGACATTGAAAGCATGGCATTCTGCGCGAGAGACGAGGAGTCTTATTTTGGGAGCTTTATGGCTCCGGAAACAGGCGTAAAAAAACGACTTGAGGCAGGTGAGTTGAAAGAGTTCGATGACCTGTATGGATTGGTGGAGGATGCGGTGTCAAAACAAGCCGGAAATATTGATAACATTAACGAGTATAAGGAGGATATTTACATCAGATATACTCTGAAAGACGGCTCTGTAAAGGACAGAAGATATATGGTGGATTATGATAGTTATGTGGATATGATGGAGAAGCTTAGTGAGTCGGAAGAGTTCAGAGAAAAATACTATCCTACTGCTTATACGGATTTATCGGTATACAGACAACTTTTTGCCCAAAGAAATAGTTTTTCAGCAGAAACAGAAGGTGATGAAACCTGCGATATTGAAATAGATGGTGATGACGCAAAGAGATTGGCTGAGGTCATTAAAGAGGATTCTCTAAAATATAGTTTAAAAGAGCTGGGATCATCTGACGGGGTGATTTGGTTATATCTGTCAGATCCTGCAGAGGGGCAAAAAGAAGTTCAGGCCTTTAACGCATGGGGGGATGACCGGGCCGGAGATATGTATTGTTCTGTATGCGTATATCCGCAGTATGAGAAAACATTGGCATTTTTAAAGGAGAAAGGGATAAATATATAAAAAATAACAAATAACAAATAAGAAAAGACAGGAAACTATACGGTCAGACGATGTTATACATCATGCGATATGACTGTGTAGTTTTTTACATTTATGAATCATTTAAAACGGTAAAATGGTAATGAATTGGTGATAAATGATCGGGTTATGAAAATAAATGGTTGCAATAATAATAAAAACATACTAAAATATGGTTATAAGAATGCGGGAGGTGTGATTATGACCATAGAAGAAATGAAGGTGAAAAGGAAGGAACTCGGGCTTTCATGCAGGGAGCTTGCTGAACTGGGAGATTTGCCGCTGGCTACGGTGCAAAAGGTGTTTTCCGGCGCGACGAAGGCTCCTCGTAGTAAAACTATACGGGCTTTGGAGGCTGTATTTAGTAAGCCGGAGTATGATGGGAGATCCGTAAAAGGACTCAGATATGATCGGTTGGAGGAAGAACATTTAAACGGATCGTGTGTTTTGCAAGAGGAGGCATCAGAGTATAAGACTGCAAATCTCTTTGATAAGGAGGATAAAAGTCATACTGTCGAAGAGTACCTTGCCCTGCCGGATGACTTAAGGGTGGAACTGATAGACGGTACATTTTATGAAATGTTTGCTCCGACGTATACACATCAGGAAATATTGATGAGCATCGTTATTGAGTTAAAATCTTTTGTAAAGAAAAATAAAGGCAAATGCAAAGTGGTAGCGGCGCCGTTTGATATTCAACTGGATAAAGACAATAAAACCATGGTACAGCCTGATATAGTGGTAATATGTGAAAAGGACAGGATCAATGACAAAAGAGGTTACGGCGCCCCTGACATGGTAGTGGAGATATTGTCCCCTTCTACAGCCAAAAAGGACTGGGAGATCAAGCTTGGCAAATATATGGCTGCAGGGGTACGTGAGTACTGGATCGTGGATCCCGTAAAGAAAATGGTCGTGGTATTTTTTAAGTCGGATGATTACGCCGATGTACCGGAGATATATAGTTTTGACTCACAGGTTCCGGTGCATATATGGGATTGTAAATGTAAAGTGGATTTTTCACAGATAGATACAGAGATATAATATATTATTATTGTATATGATAATGAAAAGATTTTTATTGTTTTGTATATGGGGGACAGACAGATGCGGCCTTTAAAACTTATTGTATCGGCGTTCGGCTCCTTCGCCGGGGAGCAAAGCATAGATTTTAGTGCTTTTGGAGAGAGCGGGATTTACCTTATTACAGGTGATACAGGAGCAGGGAAAACAACGATTTTTGATGCTATATGCTTTGCTCTTTACGGTGAGGTGAGCGGACATTTAAGAGATAAGTCTCAGGTTAGGTGCAAGTATGCACAGCCGGGGACCGACACATTTGTGCAGATGACATTTGCATACAGAGGTGAGGAGTATACCGTTAAAAGGAATCCTGAATACGAAAGACCCAAAAAAAGAAGCAGGAAGACTGCAGTGGCAGAGGCAGATCTGCCTGAGGCACAAAATACAAAGGTTTTAACGGAAGCATCCGGTGGTGCATTACCGGGCGTGGGAGAAAACGAAAAAACAGATATGACAAAACAGAGGGCTATGGCTGAGATTGTTTTTCCGGATGGGACGGTCTATAGCGGAGTTACTGTTGTAGATACGAAGATAAGGGAGATCATGGGTCTTACAGCCGGTCAGTTTCTTCAGACAGCAATGCTTGCCCAGGGGGATTTCGGTCGGATGCTTACTGCAGGTTCAAAAGACAAGACTGAATTGTTAAGAAGTGTTTTTCATACAGAAGTATTTAATGAGATCATAGAGCTCCTCAAGGAAGAAAAGACTGAAAAAGAAAAAAAGTATAATTCCCAAAGGGAAGCTGTGGCCGGAGCGGTTGCCGGCATAGTGTACAGAGGAGATGATGACTCTGCGGTATCCCGGTTTTCCGGGGGAAAGGCGGTTTGCGGCATTTGTGTAGAGGCGATGTCGCCGGAAGAGGAGCTGGCCGGGATGAAGGAGGCCGGGACTGATGTTGATGAAACAAGAGCGCTGGAACTTCTTAAAAGGATAATAGACACGGATAAAGAAGAGCTTCGGAAAACAGATGAAGAAATAGCGAAGAAACAGGATTTAATATCTGAGCTTACAGGCAGGCTGGGAGAGATGGAAGGACTGTCCCAGGATTTTGAGAGACTGGATACTGAACGTTTGGAAAAAACAAGGCTTGAGCCGGAATTGAAGTCGGTTTCGGATCGCTTAAAGGAATATGAAAAACCATCACACAGTAAAGCATTGAAAAATTTACGGGATGAAATAGCGTTGGTCAGTCATTCTCTTGAGAAATATGAAGAGATGGAGAGGCAGGAGGTTACTCAGAAAACTGACCGGGAAAAACTGAGATATCTCACCGGTGTTAAAGAAAAATGTATTGAAGAAGTGACCTGTTTTCAGGAAAAGAGAGAGTCTCTTAAAAGAGAAGCGCAGATGATCGACCGGGCGGCGAAAGAGGCTGTTGCCCTGGAGATAAAGATGCTGGAGGCAGGTGAAAGACTGAGGAAGGCAGAGGAAAGATATGCTTTTTTGGAAAATATGATCAATAAAGGAAAGGATTTTCAACTGGCCGATGCGGAATATAAAGAAAAGAAAGATGTTTTTGATGAATGCAGTGCTGCATTTACAGAAGCTGAAAGCGCATTTCTTGATGCGGGAGCGGGTATACTTGCAAGAACTCTTGTGAAAGGTAAGCCTTGTCCTGTATGTGGGTCAAAAAGCCATCCGTCACCGGCGTTACTTACGGATGAGATTCCTGATAAGAAAAAACTGGATGAATTAAGATCAGAAAAGGAATCTGCAGAGAAAGAAGCAAAAGGAGCAGGGGAAAAGCGTCTGCAAACGCACACTCTTTTTGAAGAGCTGAAAAAAGCATATATAAAAGGAAGAAACAGGAAAAACCTGTCCGAAATAAATGATGATCTGAAAGGCTTCCTTGGGGAAGTGTCGGGAGAAAGAAGGGCTGTGCTAAAGAGCCTGGAAGAATACACAAAGGAATCTGACGACATAAGGAAACTGCTGGAAAAAAACAAAAAGGCAGCATCCGGAAAAGAAAAAAATGAGAATGATACAGTAGAAACAGAAAAACTGCTGGAGGCAGCAGATACGAAGGTAAAGGACTTATCTGAAGAAATAATAAAACTTCAGGTTTCTTTGGAAGAGAGAGATCAGGCGTTAGTGAAGCTTAAAGAACAGCTGCGGTTTTCAGACAGTATGGAGGCAAAAAATTATATTTCCGAAAAACAGGACATTCTTGACAAGGACGAACGGGAAAGAAAGGAACTTTCGGATCAAAAGCTGAAAATTTCCGGAGACCTTGTTGCGGCTGAAAAACTGATCGGTGTACTTGAAAAAAAACTCAAGGGTAAAGAAAGGCCGAGGACTGATGAGCTGAAAGAAAAGCTTTATGATATTACAAGAGAAAAAGAAGAGCTGGGAGAAGTACGAGATGCTATAAGATCATCCCTTGTCCGTAACAAAACTGTTTTTAAAAAACTGAAGGAGTCGGCTGCTGAAGTGAAAAAAGCCGAAAAAGCACTTTCTGAAGCGACACTGCTTTATGATACCGCGGCGGGACGTATGAATACGAAACTGAACCTGGAGACATTTGTGCAGCAGGAGGCATTTGAAAATGTCCTTGTCAGGGCAAATGAGAAGCTCCGGGATATGACCGGAGCCAGGTATGAGATGAAGCGCTCGGATGAGCTGTCGGGAAATGCAAAGACAGGACTGGAGATAAGGGTGACGGATAATTATAATGCTACAGAGCGAAATGTAAGGTTGCTGTCCGGAGGCGAGCTTTTCAAAGCTTCCCTGTCACTGGCTCTGGGGCTTTCCGAAGAGGTGCAGTCCAGGGCGGGAGGAGTGTGTATAGATACGCTTTTTGTGGATGAAGGCTTCGGATCTCTGGATAAGGAGTCTTTGGATCTGTCTGTTCAGGTTTTGCAGCGTCTTACAGGGGAAAAAAGGCTTATAGGAATCATATCACACGTTGAATTATTAAAAACAATGATAAAAAATAAAATAATTGTTGAGAAAAATACACGGGGAAACAGTACTATAAGGGTGGTTACCGAATAAAATAAAGGGTATTCGGAGGTTGGTTTTCTTTTCTTTACTTTTTGTATAAATAAATAGATAAAATAAAGTTAAAGACTGATTAAAAAAAAATAAAGATTTTATTAACATTCCTTGCATTTATATATCTAATCGTGTATATTTAACGTATATTGTTCAGCTAAACAATTTAATATTATTAAGTAGTAAGGAGATGATAAAATTTGGGTTATTTGTCGGAACAAATGAGTACGATGGGTGAACACCTGAATCACAGATTACAGGTTGAGAATCTATTCGAGATTCCCGTAAAGAACCCTATACCGTCCATTACGCTTGACGGAGGAGGCAACCCTGAAAACATTTTCTTTGCCGAGTCCACTGTAGTGTCATGGATTGTTATGGGCGTGTTGATTGTTCTTGCGATCATCATCACTTCGGGATTCAGAGTTCGCGGCCTTACCAAGAGACAGATCAGAGCAGAAGGCTGGCATGGTATGTTCTACGGTATGGTTAAGAACATGTTAGGACATGAAGCGGCAGGATATGCACCTTATATGTGCACTGTTCTCTACTTCATCGGACTGTGTAACATTTTCGGTATTTTTGGTTTCAAACCGCCGACGAAAGACTTGAACGTCACGGCGGCACTTGCGATTATGACGATAGTCCTTACACAGGTTGCTACTATAAGAGCACACGGTGTAGGCGGCTGGCTTAAGGTTTACAAGAACCCCATGAACATCCTGGAGCTGTTTACAAGACCTTTGTCACTTTGTATGCGACTCTTCGGTAACGTTCTCGGAGCATTCGTTATTATGCAGCTTATCGAGCACATCATTCCTGTTGTCCTTCCCGGTTTCGTAAGTTTGTACTTCGATATCTTCGACGGACTTCTTCAGGCATACGTGTTCACGTTCCTTTCTTCATTGTTTATCTCTGAAGCAGTGGAATAAAATTTTTTTTGGCTGAACTCTAAAACAATATATTAACTAATCATTATTTTTTTTGAAAGAAAAGGAGATTTTTAATTATGGGTGGATTAGCAATTGGTGCAGGTATGGCGGTTATGACAGGTTTCGCAGCCGGTATTTCTATCGGTTCCGCTACAGGTAAGGCTACTGAGGCTGTTGCAAGACAGCCCGAGGCAGCAGGTAACATCAGATCAACACTTATCCTTGGTAGTGCTCTTGCAGAGGCGACCGCTATTTACGGCTTCGTTGTGGCTCTGTTGATCATCGTTATGCTTAAGTAATAACGGCAAATTTTTATTTCATTATTTGAAAGGCGGTTTTTATTATGTTAAAGGTAAACATAAATTTAATATTTACGGTAATTAACGTAATTATTATTTATATTGTTTTGAACAAAATGCTGTTCAAAAAGAAAAACGCCCAGCATGAGAAGAGAGCTGCAGCTATTGATAAGGAATTCGAACTTGCGGCACTTAAGCAGCGTGAAGCTGATCAGCTTAAGTCCGAGTACGAACAGCAGCTTGCAGGCGTAGAGGTTCAGAAGCAGGATGTGCTTCGTGAGGCTCGTGCCCAGGCTGACGAAGAGGCTAGGCTCATCAGAGAAAATGCTGAGGCCGAGGCTGAGCAGATCAAGGCAAATGCTTCTGAGGCTGCTGCGGCACAGAAGGATCAGGTTATGCGCAAGGCAGAGCAGGAGCTCGCAGATCTTGTTGTTTCTGCTACATCTAAGGTTGTTGCAGGACAGAAGGGCGCTGAATTTGATAAGGCATTATTAGATGAATTCATTAACGAAGCAGGTGATAAAAAGTGAAAGATGAAATGAGTCAAGTAACGAAAGCAAGACTTACTTATGTAACACCTCCGACTGATGAGCAGATTGAAGGCGTAAAGAAATTCCTCGTTAAGAAGCTTGGCGCTAAAAGTGTAGAGCTTGAGTGCGTGGAAGATAAGTCTATAGGAAGTGGATTCGTCATTAGTACCGGCAACCATGAGTTTGACTGGAGTGCGAAAGGTCGTATGGACCAGTTCCAGCAGAAGGTTCAGAGCGCGGTATCTGCCAACAAAGTAAAGCAGGAGGATCTTATCACCCTCCTGAAATCGGAGATAAATGACTTTTCCCTCAGGGCATCCGAGAAGGAAGTCGGAGTGGTTACGAGCGTTGCGGACGCTACCGCCAATGTAGTTGGTATAAGTCATGCGTTTTATGGCGAGATTGTTGTTTTCGATAACAACGTTAAAGGTATGGTTCTTGATATCAGAAGAGATGATATCGGTGTCATCCTTTTCGATAGCGAGGCAGAGCTCCGTGAGGGCAGCCACGTTGTCAGAACAGGAAAGATGGCTAGTATCCCTGTGGGCGATCAGTTCTGCGGAAGAGTTGTAAATGCCCTGGGAGAGCCTATAGATGGTCTTGGCGAGATACCCAACGAAGGTTTCAGACCTATCGAGTATAACGCTCCCTCTATTGTGGCAAGAAAGCCGGTTTCCGTTCCCATGCAGACAGGTATCCTTTCTATCGACGCGATGTTCCCTATAGCAAGAGGACAGAGAGAGTTGATCATCGGAGACCGTCAGACGGGAAAGACATCCATAGCTACGGATACTATCCTTAATCAGAAAGATAATGACGTTATCTGTATATATGTGGGTATCGGACAGAAGGCATCTACAGTTGCCAAGATAGCGAACATGCTTAAGCAGCAGGGCGCTATGGATTATACTGTTATATTCTCCGCGACGGCTTCTGAGCCTGCGGCTCTGCAGTATATCATTCCTTACAGTGCTACTGCTCTTGCAGAGCATTTCATGTACAGCGGAAAAGATGTACTTATTATATATGACGATCTTTCCAAGCACGCTGTGGCATACAGAGCTATTTCCCTCCTTCTGGGACGTTCTCCCGGACGTGAGGCTTACCCCGGAGACGTTTTCTACCTTCACTCAAGACTTCTTGAGCGTTCCGCACGTCTTAATGACGAAGCAGGAAAGGGTTCCATAACGGCACTTCCCGTTATCGAGACCCAGGCAGGTGACGTTTCGGCATATATTCCTACAAATGTCATCTCCATTACTGACGGACAGATTTTCCTTGAGAGTGAGTTGTTCTTCTCAGGTCAGAGACCTGCCGTTAACGTTGGTCTGTCAGTATCCCGAGTTGGTGGTGCTGCGCAGACCAAAGCTACTAAAAAAGCAGCCGGTTCACTCCGTGTGGATCTGGCTCAGTACCGAGAGATGGAAGTCTTCACACAGTTCTCTTCAGAGCTTGATGACAAGACTAAAGCACAGCTTAATTACGGACGTTCACTTATGGAGCTGCTTAAGCAGCCTCTTGGACATCCTATTTCCATGGCTGATCAGGTTATTACCCTTGTGGCAGCGACCAACAGGGTATTTGCCAACCTTCCCGTAGAGGATATCAAGCCTTTCCAGGGTGAAATGCTTGACTTTATCCACAGAAGTCATGCCGAGATAGTAAATGATCTCGAGACAAACAAGACTTTGGGTGATGATCTTAAGGATGCCATTATGGCAGCTGTAAATGAGTTCAGAGCTGAAAAGGGTATGGCGGTTGAAAAACCCCAGGCGGCTGAAGCTCCTGCTAAAGAGGAGAAGAAGTCTGAAGAAAAGCCTGAGGAAAAGGTTGAAGAAAAGACCGAAGAAGCAGTACAGGAAGCTGAAGAAGCTGTTGCTGAAGAGGTAAAGAGCGATTCTGAAGAAGGCAAAGACTGATTCCCTGTTGGAAGGAGATAAACTGATATGCCGAGTGCAAAAGAGATAAAAAGCAGTATGCGCGGTATTCGTGATACCATGAAGATCACGAAGGCCATGTATATGATTTCTACTATCAAGATGCGCAAGGCTAAGCATCAGCTGGAAGCTACAGAGCCGTACTTTTACGGACTGCAGGAGGCTATGAGCTCCATTCTTTACAACTTCCCCAGCGTCAAAAGCCGCTATTTCGGAGAGGTTGTAGGCGAAGAGGAAGAATCAGAAGGCAAGAAGGACTCCGGGTCTAAGAAAAAAGGTTATATAGTTCTTTCTTCCGACAGAGGTTTGGCCGGAGCGTACAATCAGAATGTGTTCAAGGTTGTTGAGAACCTTGTAGAGCACATGGATAAAGATGAATACGAACTGATGGTAGTCGGCGAGCTTGGTCTTCATACACTGACCGGACGCGGCTACAACGTAAATCAGGACTTTCATTATACTGCTACCGAACCGTCTCTCGAAAGAGCACGTATAGTTGCCGAGAATCTTATTTTGGATTATTACAACGGCATTTATGACGAACTCCATGTTATCTACACCCGTATGATAAACAGTATGGAGACAACGGTTGAGATTCAGCAGTTACTTCCGTTGAAAAAGACGGATTTTATAGACATGGAAAACGAAAAGATCCCCAGACACCTGAGAAGTGCTGAAAGCGGAAAGCTCGGTGCCAATGAAGGTGATGCTCAGGAGTACCTGATCGAGCCTTCACCCCAGGTGGTTCTTGAGGAAATCGTTCGTAACTATGTTACGGGTTATATATACGGTACACTGGTGCAAGCGACGGCGTGCGAGGAGAATTCCCGTATGACCGCCATGAAGTCCGCTACTGATAATGCAAAAGATATGCTTAATGTGCTGACCGTACAATACAACAGAGTGCGTCAGGCAGCTATTACTCAGCAGATAACGGAGATTTCCTCCGGTGCCAGAGCACTTAAAAAGAATAAAACTAAAAGCTAAGCGAGGTGTGAAAAATAAACATGGGCGTAAGCGGAAATATTGGAAAAATCGTACAGGTTTCCGGGCCTGTTGTCGATGTTCAGTTTTCAAAAGAAACACTTCCTGCCATAAAGAACGCACTTTATGTTGAACATGACGGCACAAAAAGCGTTATGGAAGTAGCGCAGCATATCGGTGATGATATGGTTCGCTGCATCATGCTTAACGCCAGTGAGGGATTGTTCAGAGATATGCAGGTTACTGATACGGGTGCCGGCGTTGCGGTTCCTGTCGGAAAGAAAGTACTGGGTCGTCTCTTTGACGTACTTGGTAATACTCTTGATGACAAGGAATCTCTGGACGGCGAGGAGCATTGGGTTATCCATAGAGATCCTCCAAGCTTCGCTGATCAGAGCCCCGTTGCAGAGATGTTTGAGACCGGAATCAAGGTTATCGATCTTCTTGCTCCCTATGCTAAGGGTGGTAAGATCGGACTTTTCGGAGGAGCCGGTGTTGGAAAGACCGTGCTTATCCAGGAGCTTATCAACAACATCGCCAATGAGTCCGGTGGTTATTCTATATTCACCGGCGTGGGCGAGCGTTCAAGAGAGGGTAATGACCTCTGGCTTGAGATGACGGAGTCAGGAGTTATCGCAAAGACAGCTCTTGTATTCGGACAGATGAATGAGCCCCCCGGGGCACGTATGCGAGTAGCGGAGACAGGTCTTACCATGGCTGAGTACTTCCGTGATGTTGAGAATAAAGAGGTTCTTCTCTTTATCGACAACATTTTCCGTTTCGTGCAGGCCGGTTCCGAGGTTTCTTCACTTCTCGGACGTATGCCTTCAGCCGTTGGTTACCAGCCTACTCTTGCAAACGACATGGGTGAGCTTCAGGAGCGTATCGCTTCTACAAAAAACGGCGCTATCACATCGGTTCAGGCCGTTTACGTACCTGCCGATGACTTTACTGATCCTGCTCCTGCAACACTGTTTGCCCATCTGGATGCTACTACGGTTCTTTCAAGAGCGATCACTGAGAAGGGTATCTATCCTGCTGTGGATCCTCTTGAGTCTACATCACGTATTCTTGAGCCGGATGTAGTAGGTGAGGATCACTACAATACAGCCAGAGCTGTACAGGAGATCCTTCAGAAGTATAAGCAGCTTCAGGACATCATTGCCATCATGGGTATGGAAGAGCTTTCAGACGAGGATAAGCTTACCGTGTATCGTGCACGTAAGGTTGAGAGATTCCTGTCACAGCCCTTCCACGTAGCTGAGGTCTTCACAGGTGTTCCGGGACAGTACGTTCCCGTTGCAGAGACTGTAAGAGGATTCCAGGCTATTCTTGATGGTGAGATGGATGAGTATCCCGAGGCAGCGTTCTTCAACGTTGGTCCCATCGAGGATGTTAAGAAGAAGGCGGCAGAGATCGAGAAGAACTTATAAGAGAGGTTATAAAGTATGGCTTCATTTAATTTAAAGGTTCTATCCTGCGACAGATTATTCTATAAGGGTGAATGCGACGCGCTTATTTATCCTGCACAGGACGGAGGTACGGAGATTCTTGCCAATCATACACAGATGACTGCACAGGTTTCCGTAGGTGAGCTTCGTTATAAAGTGCCGGGAGATCCCGAGTGGAAGATAGCGGTTGTTACAGGGGGTATCGTTAAGGTAGGTCATAATGATGTGACTGTTATCGTATACTCCGCTGAGAAGCCTGAAGAGATCGATGCAGAGCGTGCCCGTAAGGCTAAGGAAGCTGCCGAAGCTGAGATGCGGGAGAAGCAAAGCAAAGTTGATCAGAGGATATCTGAGGATTCGTTCAACAGAGCCGTACAGAGAATAAAATCTGCCGGCAGGTAAATGCCAGTATATTATTAATAGAGACCGATCCGGTGCTGCCGGGTCGGTTTTCTTTTTTTGCATGTGTGTTATAATATGCTAAGTTAGGCGTTAGTATTTATAGCAGTAGCCATAGTATATGGTTTTTTTGGCGTCAAGCGGCATCATGCCCGAAAAACTATATATTATGACTTTTGCAGAGCACTAAAAAAATTGTAAATAAACAATGTATGTAAGATACTATTTGTACAGGAGTTTTGATTTGGAAAAATATAGTTGTACACAACTTATAGTTTCTCCGGAGTATTTGAGGCTTTTACGAGAAGTGGAGGTGCTTCGGCAGGAGGTCATCGGTCTTGTTCTGGAGCGTAATGATCTTTTTTACAGGAGGGCACCGGAGCTGGAAGAATGTTATTTACGTCTGGTGGGAGGACTGGAAAATGATCTCTCCCGGGTTCGTGTTGAGACGGTCCGGATCAAATACATTATCGATGTTATCAAGTTGAAACTCAAATTTGACAGCGTTGTGGACATTGCCGAGATTGAAAGAAATGCCACGCAAAGCTGTGAAAAGGCCGGTGCCGCATCTTTGACAAGTGACGGTAAAGAAGGCGGTAAACAGGAATCGAATAAAGACGATGGGGGTGATTTCGAAGATTGCGATCATTGCGATAATATCCATCAAGAAGAACTCCGTCTCATCTACAGGAAGATCATAAAGGCGCTGCATCCGGATATTGCCGGAGGAGAGCCGTGCGCAGGGGAAAGACTTTTAAAAAACGCCATTGTAGCATATGAAAACAGAGATCTGCAATTGCTGAAAAACATTGAGGCTGTGCTTGAGGAGATAGATTCTTCCGGGCTTGCTGAAGGGAAAAGTAAGGACACGTTGTCATTTCTGGGAAATCGTATAAAGGATCTCAAAGCAAAAAAGCAGGAAATTAAAGAGAGCATAAAAGAGGCTAAGAAAGAGTTTCCCTTGAATCAGGAGGTTTTTTTGTCGGATCTGAGAAAAGTAGAAAATGTACAGAGAAGGCTGGAAACAGCCATAGAAGCAGAGAACGGAAAACTGGCGAAGCTTCAGGACAAGTTGCGTTATTATAAAATGAAATGCAACTGATAAAAAATATTACAGCAAAATAGCCGGTTTTATTTATCATCTTTAAATAGGATTGAATACAACTATGAACAATTGCCGGACTTTACAAGGATTTGTAAGAGTGCTAACATAACAAGAATGGCGTTTTATCAGGTGTTAGTTTTTAAAAAAACGATAAGGCTAAAAGAAAAAATGAAAGGAAAAAAGTCATGAAAAGATGGATTGGAGCTGTTAAGCCCTACACTCCTATGGTGATTCTGGTCATAGGTTTGTTGGTCATACAGGCTTTTTGTGATCTGACTTTGCCGGACTACACTTCCAGGATCATCGATACGGGGATTCAGTCCTATGGAGAAGAGCATGTCCTTCCGGAGAAAATCACGGCAAAAGAATTTGAAGCTGCCAAGTCATTTATGAATGAAGATGAACAAAAGCTTTGGGAGGGGGCTTACGGTGGAGCCGGAGATGTATATGAGCTAAAGGTGACTGATCAGGATCAGCTGAACAGCCTGGACACAACTCTGGCCATGCCCCTTATACTAGACAGTCAGTTTTCTTCTGTTTCTGAAGAATCTTTGACGCAGATGCTTGACCAGATGTCAAAGGATGATCCGGCCATGGCGGGGAAAGTCACGCCGGAAAGTCTGGGAATAACAGAGTATCCGGCTGATCTTCGTCCGGTTCTTGGAGTTATGATGGAATCGGGACAGATGCCTGCAGATACTCTGGATCAGATGAAGGCACAGATGAATGATAAGATCGATGCCATGGGCGGAGACAATATCAAGAAGAGTATGGGTACCGTCTTTGCCAAAAACATGGATGAGCTGGCAGGTGTAGATGTAAATGCCAAACAGCAGGCATATCTTTGGAAGACCGGAGGAGTAATGATACTCATAGCTGCTATTATGGCGGCTGCCATGATACTTACATCTCTTTTTGCTTCACAGGTGGGTGCAAAGGTGGGACGCGACATGAGAGGCGGTATCTACGCCAAGGTTATGGGATTTTCCAATGCCGAGATAGAGAAATTTTCCACGGCATCGCTGATAACCAGGACCACCAACGACATACAGCAGATTCAGCTGACCACCACACTGGCACTGCGTATGATGTTTTACTCCCCCATTATGGCTATTGGCGGAGTGATAAGAGTGGCCGGTACGGGAGCAGGTATGGGCTGGGTGATAATCACAGCCATACTTGCCATAGTTGTGATCATTGTCTTCCTGTTTTTGCTGGTTATGCCAAAATTCAAGGCGGTTCAAAGGCTTGTGGATAACATGAACCGTGTTACCAGAGAGATCATCACCGGTCTTCCTGTTATCAGAGCCTTTGGTACGGAAAAAAGAGAAGAGAAAAGATTTGCGGAAGCAAGCATGAATCTGTACAAAGTACAGCTGTTTATAAACAGGGCAATATCATTTATGATGCCTGCTTTTATGTTTATCATGTTTGGTGTTTCTGCTCTTATTGTATGGGTGGGTGCTCACAGAATAGACGCAGGAGCAATGCGCGTGGGACAGATGACCGCATTTATTACCTACACCATGCAGATCATAATGTCATTTATTATGCTTACGGTTATGGCTGTTATGGTGCCCAGAGCGGCGGTGGCTGCCAATCGTATAGATGAGGTCATGAAGACGGACAGCTCCATAAAAAATAAAGAAGGAGCAGAAAAGATAACCGAACCTATAGGAAATGTGGCATTTAAAAATGTGGGCTTTATGTATCCCGGAGCTGATGCGCCTGTGCTGGAAAATATCACATTTACCGCAAAGGCAGGACAGACTACGGCTATTATAGGATCCACGGGATGTGGAAAATCCACGGTGGTGCAGCTGATACCAAGGCTTTACGAGGTGACGAGCGGAAGTATAGAGCTGGACGGCAAGGACATAAGAGACCTGGACATGAAGGATCTGCGGGGGATCATCGGGTATGTACCCCAGAAGAGGATTCTGTTTTCAGGAGATATACGTTCAAATATTGCATATGGCAATGAGACAGCTACGGATGAAGAAATAAAAGAGGCGGCCGTAATTGCCCAGGCAGATGACTTTATTGAGGCCAAGGAGCTGGGATATAACAGTCCCATTTCAGAAGGCGGTACCAATGTTTCCGGTGGTCAGAACCAGCGTCTTTCCATAGCTAGGGCATTGGCGAAGCATCCGAAAATATTTGTATTTGACGACAGCTTTTCGGCACTGGATCTAAGGACGGACAGGAGACTGAGAGCCGCACTTAAAAAGAGTGTGGGAGATTCAACTGTTATAATCGTTGCCCAGAGGGTCAGTACCATAATAGATGCTGACTGTATCATTGTTATGGAAAACGGAAAGATAGTGGGCAACGGAACTCATAAAGAGTTGCTTGAAACCTGTAAAACATACCGTGAAATAGCTGAGTCGCAGATGACTGCAGAAGAACTTTACGGGAAAGGAGGGGCTTGACATGGCACAAAGACAATCAGGCGGAGGCCCCTTCAACCGCGGGGGAGCAGTAGAGAAAGCCAAAGACTTTAAGGGCTCACTTATTAAGCTTATTAAATACATGAAGAGATTCCTTCCGGCCGTGATCGCGGCAATGATATGCGCAGGAGCGGGGGCGGTGTTTTTTGTTCTCGGACCCAAGCGTATGGGACATGCCACCACGATCCTGGCAGAGGGTATTATGGGGAAGGTGACAAACGGTACCGGCATAGACTTTGCCGCTATCGGACATATCCTAATGGTGGTGATCATCCTCTACACCATAGGGGCGTTGTTTATGATGCTTCAGAGTCTGATAATGGCTATGGTCACCCAGAAGCTGGCATTTAATCTGAGGCGTAATATTTCAGAAAAAATTGACAGTATGCCTATGGGATATTTTGAGAGCAGATCTACGGGAGACGTGCTTTCTACAGTTACAAATGACGTGGACACCATAGGCCAGGCGCTTTCCCAAAGCTTTACCACGGTTATCCAGTCCGTGGCATCCCTTGTGGGAACCCTCATTATGATGCTTACCATATCACCGCTGATGACACTTATTGCTGTAGTCATGCTTCCTGCATCCATCGGGCTTATAGGGCTGACTGTTAAAAAGTCGCAAAAGTATTTCAGAGACCAGCAGAGGCTTTTGGGAAGCCTGAACGGTCAGGTGGAAGAAAATTACGGCGGTCATCTTGTGGTTAAGGCCTTCAACAGAGAAGAGAAGGCCGTGAAGGATTTCAATAAAGAAAATGAGGAAATGTATGTTTCGGGCTGGCGTTCCCAGTTTTTGTCAGGTCTGATGCAGCCTATAATGATGGCTATAGGAAATCTGGGATATGTGGCTGTGGCTATTTCCGGCGGACTTCTTGCGGCAGGCGGCGTCATTTCCATAGGAGATATACAGGCATTTATACAATATGTAAGAAGCTTTTCACAACCCATACAGCAGTTTGCCCAGGTGGTAAATCAGCTTCAGTCTATGGCGGCAGCATCTGAAAGGGTTTTTGATTTTCTGGAGCAGCCGGATGAAGTTCAGGTTGAAAATCCTGCAAGTCTTCCGGATACAGCTAAGGGCAGAGTAGAATTTGACCATGTGTCATTTGGGTATGATCCGGATCACATTATATTAAAGGATGTATCTTTTGTGGCTGAGCCGGAGCATAAGGTGGCTATTGTGGGCCCTACCGGTGCCGGCAAGACTACTATAGTAAAGCTTCTTATGAGGTTTTATGACGTAAATGCAGGAACCATCCGGATAGATGGCGTGGACATCGCTTCCATGGACAGAAGTGCACTCAGGAAATCTTTTGCTATGGTGCTGCAGGATACATGGCTGTTTAACGGAACGATAATGGAGAATATAAGATACGGCCGTGAAGATGCTACCGACGAGGAGGTAATAGAGGCGGCAAAGGCCGCAAGAGCCCATCACTTTATCGAGACGCTGCCGGGCGGATATGATATGGTGCTAAATGAAGAGGCGTCAAATGTATCCCAGGGACAAAAGCAGCTGCTGACCATCGCCAGGGCTATTCTGGCTGAAAGAAAAATGCTTATCCTGGATGAGGCTACATCTTCTGTAGATACAAGAACGGAGATACAGATACAGGAGGCTATGGAGCAGCTTATGAAGGGAAGGACAAGTTTTGTCATAGCACACAGACTTTCTACTATAAGAAATTCAGATATCATTCTTGTTATGGAGAAGGGGGATATAGTGGAACAGGGTACCCATGATGAGCTTATGGCAAAGCAGGGTTTCTATTATGATCTCTACAATTCCCAGTGGGATGAGTGACAGATTATAAAGCTTTTATGTAAATTTAGTGATATGCCTTGAAAACTAATGTATTAAGGTCTATTGTATAAGTATAGAGAGAATAATATTGTTTTTACAGGAGGTTATGAGATGATAAAGAAATATTTGGGATTAGCAGGAGCGATAGCAGCGGTTTCAGTCAGTCTTGCAGCTTGTGGCGGTACAGGCACGGAGGCAACTACAGAGGCTACTACTGAAGCTACTACTGTATCAGAAACAACTACACAGGAGACAACGCAGACAACAACTGCTTCTGAAACTACTACTACTACTCAGGAGACGACAAGTACAGCTCCTTCAGAGACTACGACAGGAGAGTCTGACAGCGGTTCTAGTGACGAGCCTGTTGTGATCGACGGATATGAAGTAAATGTAATGAAGATCAAAGACGGCTTTGAAGAGGACGGAGACCTCAAGTTCAAGGGTGACGGTGCACAGTATTCCTATTCAGTTAAAAACGGAGTTACATCACATGTTATTGAAAGTGACCTGGATGCACTGACAGTCGATCTTCAGGATTCTGATGCAGGCCGTCTTCAGGATGTGCTTTTTGCTATAGGCAAGGACAGTGCCGGAAAGACTGTACTCAGAGCATATAAAAATATCGGACCCGCAGGTGACACAGCTGCTTATGCATGTCTTGACTATAGTGCGGACCAGCCTTTTGAAGCAGGGGATATGGCACAGCTTCTCACTGACGGATACGTAACATTTACAGCAAAATAAATTAGTATGGGATATATTTACTAAGCAAAAATGCAGATAGTGTATTAAACTGAGCAAAACAGCAGGATATTTCCGGGCACGCGACCGCTTAACGCCCGAAATATCCTGCATTTTGCTTTTTGTAAGAGTAAGGCGGTCTTTACGTGAAAAAAGAAATAGGTATTTATAGTTAAATAAAGAGGCAGATAATAAATGCTAAACTGAGCGAGAAATACAGATAACAAATAAACTGAGCAAAACAGCAGGATATTTCCGGGCACGCGACCGCTTAACGCCCGAAATATCCTGCATTTTGCTTTTTGTAAGAGTAGGCAGTCTTTACATGAAATAATACATGGTAATTATAAGTTGGCAAAAAAATTTCCGACTTTAGAAAGCGTATATAACTATGTATTTGGGGCGTCAAGCGGCAGCGTGCCCGGAATACAGTGTATATAGACGGATAAGCCCCCTTACTCAACCAGTTTATTTTTTTTTAATCCTTTTTTAATTTTTATATTGACTTTACCACAAGAATGAAGCATAATTAACATAATTATCTGTTTTGGAGCATTGTATTTTTTTTAATACAATCGCGGAGGTAGATCTATGCTTTTGATATTTTTGTGGGTTGCCTGGGTGATCTTCAACGGCAAATTCACCTTAGAGATAGCTATATTCGGCGCAGGCTTTGCCATCGCCATATATATATTTGCCATCAAAGTACTGGGGTACAGTGCAAAAAAAGATCTCCACGTATTCAAAAACTTCGGAAAGATCCTGAAATACCTGGCGGTACTTCTGTGGGAGATCATAAAGGCAAACATAGGCATCATGAAATACGTCATCAAACCGGGGAAAAACATCTCTCCCCAGATGGTCTATTTCAAATCAGGCCTTAAAGGAGATGTGGCCAAAACAGCCCTCGCCAATTCCATCACCATCACACCGGGCACAATAACCGTGTGGGTAGATGATGAAAATGACGTATTCTGCGTACATGCCTTTGACAAAAGCATGGCAGAAGGGTTGAATGAATCCACATTTGTAAAGCAGTTAAAACGTATGGAGGAAAAATAATGTTTGAAGGTACACCATTTTCGTCCGTATTTTTTATAGTATGCATGATAGTGCTTTCGGTGATCATCTTTTTCTGTCTTATCATAGCTATAAGAGGTCCCAGATATACAGACCGTATAGTGGCGGCAAACATGATCAGTACAAAAGTAATAGCATTTGTCTGCATGCTGGCAGTGTTCCTGAGGGAAGACTTCATCGTAGACGTGGGGCTTATCTATGCCATGCTGGGGTTTGCAGCAGTAGTTGTACTGTCCAGGATCATTCAGGTCAGAAAAAAACGGGCGGAAAGCAGTCATATGCTTAAAGACGGAGAAGTAGAGATCCTGGACAAAAGTGATGAGGAGGCACCGGACAAATGATAGTGCGTATTGTTATAGCGGCAGCGCTCATCGCTGCCGGCATTTTGATATTTGCCCTGGCCACTGCCGGAGTATACAAGTTCAAATATGTTCTGAACCGTATGCATATCGCGGCACAAAGCGATACCCTCGGCCTGTTGTTTGTATTATCAGGCGTCGCGGTACTGACAGGACTTACATTTGCCACTCTGAAGATAGTGGTCATTATCATACTGTTCTGGCTCACCAGTCCCGTATCCAGTCACATGATCGCCAAAATGGAGATCGACTCAAAGGACAAGGATGATGCGGACAGATATGAAGAAATATATGAGGAGGGAACAGAGGATGATTGACGGACAGACTATACTGGTCTGGATCTTGCTGGGATTTCTCATTACATGTGCCATCGCGGCCATCGTCAGCAAGAATCTTCTGACCACCGTGCTCATATTTATGTCCTACAGCCTTGTAATGTCCATAATCTGGGTAGTGATAGAATCCCCGGATCTGGCAGGTACTGAGGCGGCAGTAGGAGCGGGAGTCACCACCATATTATTCTTTATTACCTTAAAGAAAGTAGGAGAGCTCCACACGGGCAAAAAGAAAAAGAAAAAAGATCAGGAGGAGGGTAATGAACATGAAGGATCATGAAAATACCGAATACAAGGGCAGTACAAATCCTTTTGTTGCCTGGGTAAATGCCGACCCTGCTCCTGAGAGAAAACCTAAAAAAGAAAAAAAGCAAAAGACAGCCGGGGCTGAGAAAAAAGCAGTTGCGTCATCAAAGGACGAATATGCGGCTTACGAAAACCGTATCAGGAAATTTAACAGCTTTTACAAGCCTATGGCCATAATCCTTTGCTGCGCATTTATAGCGCTCATGATATTTGTAGTCACCCAGACGGCACCCTTCGGTATTGCAGATGTGCCCAGCAACAATGAGGTATCTTACAAATACATAGAAGACGGTCTCAAGGACACAGGTGCTACCAACGTAGTAGCAGGCATGATCCTTGACTACAGAGCGTTTGATACCCTGGGAGAATCCTCGGTACTCTTTACGGCGGTCATGAGTGTGATGATCCTTCTTCGTAAGGACAGAGACGGTAGTCTTGTAAATGATCCCGCAGAGGAAAAAGTCATAAAGGAAGAAGAAAAGATTTCCAGGATTCACAGAGATGTAGTGCTTAAGACCATGGCAGGGATCGTGTCCCCCTTCGTTATTCTTTTCGGAATATACGTAGTGTTGAACGGACACATTTCCCCGGGTGGAGGTTTCTCAGGAGGCGCCATAATCGGTGCCGGTCTTATACTTATATCCCAGGGCTTCGGGTCTGAAAGGACAAAGAAATTTTTCAATTTTAAGGTATTTACCATAATAACCAGCGGATCCCTTCTTTCATATGCTGCACTGAAATGCTACTCCTTCTATACGGGAGCGCATCATATCGAAACAGGTATACCTCATGGTATACCCGGAGCGATACTCAGCTCGGGATTTATACTTCCGCTGAATATATTCGTAGGACTTATCGTGGCTTGCACGATGTTTGGTTTTTACTCTTTGTTTACAAAGGGGGAGATATAATTGGGATGGTTTACAAATCATTATTATGAGATAGCGGCCATGATACTCTTCGGAGTAGGCTTTATGGGGCTTCTTCTTAATAAAAACCTGATAAAAAAAATAGTGGGACTCAATATCATGGATACCGCTGTATACCTTCTTCTTGCACAAAGAGGAATGATCTTCGGAAGGGTGGCTCCCATACTTGGAGACAATCTGAATCCGAGTGCACAGCAGTACATAAACCCCATACCGGCAGGCCTGGTGCTTACCGGTATCGTGGTTTCAGTGAGTGTCAGCGCATTTTCTCTTGCCCTTACCCACAGACTTTATAAAAAGTATCACACCCTGAATCTGGATGAGATACTCCTTAAGTCCAAGCAGGAGAAGCTGAAAGCAGAAACACATTAACCGTAACTTGGAGGAATCTGATTATGCATGAGATGCCTTTTGTATATAATTTCCCCTTCTTCAGCATACTGCTGACTCTGGTGGGGGGCATGGCTATGCCCTTCTTCAGAAACGGCAAGGTAGCGCAGAAGATAAATATCGGGGTGATTATAGCAACCGGTGTTATGAATTTCATACTTCTCATACAGCTGGCCACCACGGGTGAAAGCTTCACCTATATGATGGGTCACTTCCCTGCACCATGGGGAAATGAAATAAAAGCCGGACCTCTGGAAGCACTTATGGCTACCATGTTCTGCTTTGTAATGGGCTTTTCACTGCTGGGAGGACTGATAAATATATATGAGGACGTGCCTAAAAAGAAGCAGTATCTTTATTTCCTAATGATGAACCTGCTGCTTTGTTCCATGCTGGCTCTCATATACACAAATGATACATTTACCGGATACGTATTTATAGAGATAAACACCCTGGCGGCCTGTGCCATAGTTATGTCCAAGGATTCGGGAGAAACCATAGTGGCCACCATACGGTATCTCATAATGAGTCTGCTTGGTTCAGGACTGTTCCTTATGGGACTGGCTATGCTTTACAACATGACAGGACATCTTCTCATGGAGAGCCTTCAGCCGGTTATCGTTCAGATGGCAGATACGGGAAAATATTTCCTGCCCCTTACTGCGGTGATGGCCATCACTACCCTGGGTCTTTCAGTAAAAAGTGCCCTGTATCCTTTCCATTCATGGCTGCCAAACGCTCACGGCTCAGCTACATCATCATCCAGTGCCATCCTTTCAGGTCTGGTACTGAAGGGATATATCATCCTTCTTATAAAGATGATGTACAGGGTATATACACCTGAGCTTATGGCAAAGCTGCATATAACGGATGCCATGTTTGTTCTTGGTATACTGGGTATGATCCTGGGATCCGTAAAGGCGCTGAGAGAACGTCACATAAAAAGGATGACGGCTTACTCGTCGGTTGCCCAGATCGGATACATATTTATGGGACTGGGTCTTAACTCCGAGATAGGAGCCATGGCGGCAGTATTCCATATTATGTCACATGCAGTGACCAAGCCTATGCTCTTCCTTGCAGCAGGCGGTCTTGCAAATGTGTCGGGACACAGCTACGAGTTTAAAGATCTCAGAGGTGCGGCCCACCGCAACAAATTTGCCGGAGTGGCATTTGTAATAGGTGCGCTGTCCATGATAGGTATCCCCCTCTTTGCGGGATTTCCGCCAAAGCTTTTCTTCTACACCGGAGCTATACAGTCGGATATGTTCAGACTGCCGGTTGTACTTATCGCCCTGGCTATAAGTACAGCTCTAAATGCTCTTTACTACCTGCCGGTATGTATAAATATCTGGAGGACAAAGGATGAGCCCGGTCATCACGGACACGGGGATGAGCATGACAGTCACGGTCATGGCGATGAGCATGCTGACCATGGTGCACATGGCGGTGCAGAGGTACTTACGTCTCATGTTCATGACGAGGAAGAAGGTGCTGTTCATGGAGGAGCGGCAGCAGTGGCAGACACGGCTGCGGCAGCATTTACACAAAACAAAAGTGAAGCGGCTGAACATGGTGAACATCACAACACCAGGACTACATTCGGGTTCAGGGCTTCCATGGTAGTATTTATCGCAACGAATTTTGCACTGGGTATCGCATACGGTCCCATGATGGAAGTTATTAAAAAAGGTTTGGAATTACTATAATAAAGGAGGTGAATGCCGTGTTAGGCTGGCTGCTTCTGTTGCCGATCATTTTTCCGGTAGTGGCGGGGCTCTTTGTCTTCCGTATACAAAACAGAAAAACCATGCGAACTCTCGTATCGGTCATAGTTCTAATAAATGCCGGGCTTGTATATGCCATAGCATTCGCTCCTGATATCACCTTTAATGTGTGGAGCATATCAGATACCATGCTGATAACATTTCATCAGGATGCCATGTCCAGGTTCTTTGCCTGCACTATAGCATCCATCTGGGTACTGGTGGTATTCTTTGCTTTTGAATACATAACCCACGAAGGAAAAGAAGCTCTTTTCCTGGGATTTTACACCATGACCATAGGTACCATCATAGGTATATGTTACTCGGGCAATCTTATAACATTCTACATGTTCTTCGAGTTCATGTCCCTTATCACGGTGCCTCTGGTTATACATTCCAGAACTAAGGACGCCATGTCCGCCGGAATGAAGTATCTGGGCTACTCCGTTTTCGGAGCGGGGCTTGGACTTTTCGGACTGTTCTTCATGAATCATTACATGGGAGGACAGCTTGCCTTTACACCCGGAGGCAATCTTGACATGTCTCTTGTGGCGGGAAATGAAAATCTCGTTCTTGCCATGACACTGATCATGGTCATAGGTTTCGGATGTAAAGCCGGTATGCTGCCACTTCATGCATGGCTTCCCACGGCGCATCCGGTTGCACCGGCGCCTGCATCGGCAGTTCTTTCAGGACTTATTACCAAGGCGGGAGTTCTTGGTATCATAAGAGTTTGTTACTATATGGTAGGAACGGACTTCCTTACGGGAAGCTGGGTACAGACTACGCTTATGGCTATATCCATGGGGACCGTATTTATGGGATCCATGCTGGCATTTAAAGAGAAGCTCTTCAAAAAGAGACTGGCTCTTTCCACAGTCAGCCAGGTTTCCTACGTCCTCTTCGGTCTGTTTTTGTTTACACCGGAGGGACTTCTCGGAGCATTGCTCCAGGTGATCTTCCATGCAGTAGCAAAGAATATCATGTTCCTGTCTGCGGGTGCGATCATTTACAAGACCCACAAGACCTATGTGTACGAATTAAAAGGGATGGGCAAGCAAATGCCTATAGTGATGTGGTGCTTTACCCTTGCCTCGCTATCCCTTATAGGTATCCCCCCTACGGGAGGGTATTTCAGTAAATGGTATCTGGCCACGGGTGCTATAGCACCCCAGTTTGGATGGCTGGGTATACTGGGAGCGGCTACTCTTCTTGTGAGTGCGCTTCTTACAGCGGGATATGTGCTTCCTATAGTTCAGGATGCATTCTTCCCCGGAAAAGATTTTAATTATGCAGGGCTTGAAAAGAAGGAGCCCAACGGTCTTATGACAGTGCCGCTTATAATACTGACTGTGGCGGTAGTGGGACTTGGTATTATACCTTCCCCTCTTACGGCAGCCATAGGAAGCATATCTGCGACATTGTTCCCGTGATTTTTGTAAAAAACAAAGAAAGGAGTAAACCAAAGAGAGATGGCATCTATACTTTTACTGATCCCGGTGTTTTTCCCCATTGCCATGGGACTGGCACTTCTGGGTCTGAATTTTAAAGAGCGCAGAGCCAGACAGATATATGTGGCGACAGTTGTCATCGCAAATATGATTGCTTCTATAGTGCTCATGCTCACGCTTAAGGGTAAGCCATTTACTCTTGTGCGGTTTACGGATACCATAAGCATTACCCTGAAGGTGGACGGGCTGTCCATGGTATTTGGCATGATAGTATCCATACTCTGGGTAGTAGCTACTTTTTATTCATTTGAATATATGAAGCATGAAGGAAAGGAAAACAAGTTCTTTGCCTTCTTTACCATGTCATTTGGTGTTGTATGCGGAATAGCTTTTTCTGCCAATCTCATCACCATGTATCTGTTTTACGAGCTGCTTACCGTAGCGACACTCCCTCTTGTTATGCATGCCATGGACAAGAGAGCATCATCCGCGGGAAAGAAGTACGTGGCATTCTCCATCACGGGAGCGTCATTCGGTTTCATTTCCATAATGCTTCTGATGAATTTCGGAGTATCCCTGGATTTTGTATACGGCGGTATCCTCACGGATATGGCCAGGATCGCGGGACACGAGCAGCTGCTTCTTATCGGTTTCCTTTGCGCCTTCTTTGGATTTGGCGTAAAGGCAGCGATCTTCCCCTTTTACAACTGGCTGCCTTCAGCGGGTGTGGCACCTACACCGGTGTCAGCCCTGCTTCATGCGGTGGCGGTGGTAAATGCGGGTATATTTGCCATAACCAGAGTTATTTATTTCAGCTTCGGAGCTGATTTCCTCAGAGGTACATGGGCACAGTATGTGGTTATCATTGCCGCATCATTTACCATAGTATTCGGTTCGTCCATGGCACTGAGGGAAAATCATATAAAAAGAAGACTTGCTTACTCAACCGTAAGTAATCTGTCATATATGCTTTTTTCACTTTGTATCATGACGCCGGAAGGTATGGTGGGCGGACTTTCCCATATGCTGTTCCACTCTGTACTTAAGATCACCCTCTTCTTTGTGGCAGGTGCTATTATTTACAAAACGGGAAGAGAGTATGTGGACCAGCTGGAGGGCTTCGGACGATCCATGCCCCTGACTATGATAAGCTTTACTATATGCTCTATGGGCCTTATCGGTATACCGCCCCTGATGGGTATAACAAGTAAATGGCTTATGGGCAAGGCGGCGGTAGAGTCTCATTTTGTACCTGCTTACATAGGTGTGGCGGCGCTTATTGTATCGGCGCTTCTTACGACCATTTACCTTTTTGAGATCATCATTAAGGCTTATTTCCCCGGCAAGGATACGGATGTGAAGGAGTTAAACAAAGACGTAAAGGATCCCAACGGATATATGACTATACCTATGATCGGTCTTACTGCATTTTCCGTATTTTTCGGTATCTGGCCGGATCCCTTTATAAATGTATTTCAGATGATAGCAGGCGGTTTGTTTTAATTATTACTATTAGAAAAGGAGGTGAATATCATTGGCTGAAGGCAATTTCTTACTTTTGTTTTTAGTATTTTTCCCTTTTGCGGCAGGTCTTGCAAGTTATCTTGTGGGGCGCGGCAGCAAGATAGGTAGGGATGCCTTTATTATCATAGTGACGGCTATAGAACTGGCTGTTGCGATAGTTCTCATACCCGGCGCAAGTGATACAAATGATTTTCACTGGCACGCCTTCGCAGGTCTGGGACTGCATTTCAGGGCTGACGGATTCAGAACCATGATGGCTCTGCTTGCCGGATTTATATGGTTCTTTACTACAGTTATTTCCAGGGAATATTTCAATAAGCTGGAGAGCAGGAACAGAAACAGATATTATATGTTTATGCTGTGGACCCTGGGAGCTACTATGGGTATTTTCCTTTCTACCCATCTGTATACAACATTTATATTCTTTGAGGTTATGTCCTTTACTTCTTATGTGCTTGTTATACATAATGAGACTAAAGAGGTTATAAATGCGGCTAAGTCTTATGTGGGCTTTGCGGTGTTCGGCGGTCTGGCTACCCTTATGGGACTTTTCCTTTTGCAGGCGAGAGTAGGTACGCTGGAAATGGATCACATGATAGATGCGGTGGCAAACAGCGGAGCAAGTGATGCTATGGTTATGTGGGCATGCTCGCTGGTGCTTGTGGGCTTTGGTGTAAAGGCGGGTATGTTCCCGCTGCATACATGGCTGCCGCAGTCATATCCGGCGGCTCCGGAGCCGGGCACGGCACTTCTTTCGGCTATTTTAAGTAAGGCCGGTATTTTTGGTATGTTTGTTATCACCGGACAGATACTGCTTCACTGTCATTCATGGGGTGTGGCACTTACTCTGTTTGGTATTGCCACGGCGTTGCTTGGCGGTATCATGGGTATTTTGTCGGATAATTTCAAACGTACTCTGGCATGCTCGTCTATGTCCCAGATCGGATTTATTATAGTAGGCATAGGTATGCAGGCGGTGCTCGGACATCACAATGCACTGGCGGTTCGTGGAAGTATTCTTCATATGATGAATCATTCGCTTATTAAGCTGGCGCTGTTTATGGTGGCAGCCGTGATATTCATGAATGTGAAGAGCTTCAACTTAAATGATATCAGAGGTTTCGGACGTAAGAAGCCTGCGCTGATGTTTACAGCCGGATTTGCTATTCTTGGTGTGATCGGTGTGCCGCTTTGGAACGGTTATGTAAGTAAGACGCTGATCCACGAGTCTATCGTGGAGTATATTGAGATGGCGGAGCATACCGGATGGGCAGCGGGATTTAAGTCTATCGAGGTGTTGTTTATCATTGCCGGCGGTATGACCTGCTGTTATATGCTGAAGCTGTTTTTTGCAGTGTTTGTGGAGAAGAATAATGATCCGGCAAAACAGGCGGAGTTTGATGCGAATAAGCATTATATGTCTAAGCCTGTGACGGCGATTCTTATTATTTCCGCGGCTATTCTTCCTTTTATCGGGGCTGTTCCGAATTTTTCGGCAGACGGTATCGCGGATCTGACTCAGGGCTTCCTTCACGGACATAGTCCGGAGCATGCGGTTCATTATTTCTCATGGGTGAATATTTTCGGTACTTTGAAGTCGCTTATGGGAGGTGTGGCAGCGTACCTGATCATTGTGAGACTGGGTATGCTTAGAAGGAAGGCAGGAGAGACTAAGAGGTCTTATGTGAATGCATGGCCTGCCGCACTGGATCTGGAGAAGTATGTATACCGTCCGGCGCTTCTTACGGTGCTTCCTTTTATCGGAGCGTTTTTTGCAAGATGTGCGGGATCTCTGGTGGATTGGTTTACGGCTCTTTACAGGAAGATTATTTTCTTCGGACGTAAGGATCGTTTCAGCCCGCCGCTTAATAATGAGTTTGGTACGTTTAATGAAGAGGAGAAGCCCAGCCGTATTCCTCAAGGGTTGTCATATAGTTTGATTATGTTTGGGGCAGGTGTTGTGGCGGTTATATATTTTATCGTTATATCTTTTATCTCCGGATGGAGGTAGATGGGAAGGGCCTTAGGGCTCTTTTTTTTGCGTGAGGGGAGAGTTTTGCAGATGACTGTTTGGGTTGTGTGAGGACTTTTTATACTCTGCATATGAATTACTATATTTTCTCCACGCTGCCGCTTGACGTCGAAAATATAGTAATTCATCCGCAGTGTTTGGAAGAGTCGGTTTTTGAAAAATCATGTGTAAATGTGTCTGCTCTGCGTATGAATGTACTATATTTTCTCCACGCTGCCGCTTGACGTCGAAAATATAGTAATTCATCCGCAGAGTTTGAAGGCGGCAGTAAAAAAATCATTGCGCTTATTGTTTGGACGTGGTATGATGTCGGTGGATGACAGCATGAAGTCCATAATACGAAAAACCCCGAAGCCGTTTCTTCGGGGTTTTTCTATTCCTAATTAATTATATCAAGGAAGGCTTAGGCCTTGGGGCTTGCTACCGTTAAAAGTAATTATCTGTCAAGCCACTTGCAAATATAGTAAGCAACTATGCTTGCCACAACAGATACCCAAAAAGACAGCATGCTGTCCATAATAATCACCCCCTTTCATAAAAGAGGTTGTTTTTAGGTAGCGGTGAGATTATAACACAAAACTTTAGTTCAGAACAGTATTTCGGAAGAAATGTTTGTGTTTTTTGAAATGCAATTGTAGTAAGAGGATTCGTTGTATGACGGATCCTTTTTTGTATGAATGAGGGATGGCTATATTTTACGCAGTAAAACTATATTTTCCCACGCTGCCGCTTGACGTCGAAAATATAGTAATTCATACGCAGAGTTTGGAGGTGGCGTTTTTTTTAAAGAGGATATGCAGAGTTTGAAGGTGTGGGTTGTAGCAGCTTGAGTTGTTGTTTTGAGAATGAAAAAAATTATTTTTGAGATGCCGTAACATGACAATGGTTGATGTTTTAGGCGGAGTTTTTTTACGCGGTTTTTAGCGGGTGTGTGTTTGTCAAGGGAGCGGTTGTTGTGTATAATGATGAGATAATTGGGTTATAGCGGATGGTATGATTTAGATTGGATCTGTATGTGCGATGGGAGGTGATGGTGTGGCTGACAACAGTCCGGATAAAGATAAAGTCCAAAGAAGCGGTGAGTCGTTTAAAAATATCTTTAAAAAGACATTTTCTTTGACGAAGGATGTGGCGACCCATGAGGAGATTCAATACAGGCTGTTGAGCAACGGCACTATTACCGGTACAAATATGCTGGTTATGCTTTGCGCTATTGTTATAGCTTCTGTGGGATTAAATACGGGTTCTACGGCTGTTATTATAGGAGCGATGCTGATCTCACCGATCATGAGCACTATACTTGCCACGGCATACTGCGTTATTTCTGCTGATTTTATGAAAATGAGACGGTACCTGCTTGGTTTTATCATGCAGATTATTATCAGCGTGGGCGCATCTACTTTGTTTTTCCTTATTTCCCCGGTCAAGGAACCGACCGCTGAGCTTATAGCCCGCACCAATCCTTCACTTTTTGACGTACTTATTGCCACATTCGGCGGTCTGGCGGGCATAATAGGTCAGACCAGGCAGGAGAAGGCAAATAATATCATCCCGGGTGTGGCTATAGCCACTGCTCTTATGCCGCCTCTTTGTACTTGCGGATACTCTATTGCAAACGGCAACTGGCTTATGCTTTCAGGTGCAGCCTACCTGTTTCTGATAAATGCCTATTTCATTTTTCTGTCTGCATCGGTTATTCTGGTGATCCTTCGGATCCCCAAGACACAGGAGTTGTCATCTGCGGCATGGCAGAGTATGAGACGCAGGATGATCATTGCAGCGGTTATTATAGTGCTGCCAAGTATAGCATTGCTGCCCAATATTATGGGATAGTGTTACGGAGGATTCGATGATTATAGTTGAGCAGATAAAACTGGCACCGGGGCATACGGATTTTGATCTGAAAAAAAAGGTATGCAGGGTACTGGGTATAAAAAATACGGAAAAATGTCCGGAATTTGAGATTATGAAAAGATCTGTAGATGCCAGGAAGAAGCCGGATATTTTTTTTGTATACAGCGTAAGGATCACGGACGGAGCCTTTGAAGTGCCCAAGGGGGCCGACAGGAGGAGGATAAAGACGGCAGAAGAAGAAAACTATGATTTTGCTGTTATGTCCGGCTTGCAAGGCAAGATGCCGTATACAGGCGCAGAAAATAAAACCGCAAAGGTGCCGGAAGATGGCTTATTTACAAAAACTTCAGGATCTTACACGGCAGATAAAAATAACAGGCCCAAAGCCCGCCCGGTGATAATCGGATTTGGGCCGGCAGGGATGTTTTGTGCTCTGATGCTGGCGAAAGCAGGATTTTGTCCCATAGTTTTAGAACGGGGGAAATGTGCCGGTGACCGCATAAAAGATGTTGATAGATTTTTTGAAACAGGAAAGCCTGATGAAAATTCAAATGTCCAGTTCGGCGAAGGCGGCGCCGGTACATTTTCAGACGGAAAGCTAAATACCGGCACAGGATCCGGAGGCGGAAGGGCAAGAGAGGTGCTGAATACCTTTGTGCGCCATGGTGCTCCTGAAAATATACTTTATGAAAGTAAGCCGCACATCGGAACGGATATCCTTGTAAATGTGATCCAAGGCATCAGGAGCGAGATCGAAGGTCTCGGCGGCGAGGTGAGGTTCAACGCCAGATTTGACGTTTTTTTACGGGATAATGCCGGAAATGTCAGGGCTTGCACATATAAGGATCTGAGAACGGGGAAAATGGAAGAAATCCCTGCAGACGGGATCTGCCTTGCTATAGGTCACAGTGCAAGAGATACTTTTGAGCAGATTTACGGCGCGGGAGTGCCTATGGAACAGAAAGCGTTTGCCGTGGGGGTACGCATTGAACATCCCCAGGAGATCATTGACAGATATGCGTATGGAGAGGATTTCGCAGCGCTTCGGAAAAATAAGGTTCTCCCGGCGGCGGATTATAAGCTGACAGCTCACACAAAAGAAGGAAGGGGAGTATATTCATTCTGCATGTGTCCGGGCGGCTTCGTGGTAAATTCATCCTCGGAGGAGGGGATGATCTGCGTAAACGGAATGAGCTACCATTCACGGGACGGAAGAAACGCCAACAGCGCCCTGGTGGTGACGGTTTCGGGAGAAGATTTCGGGCCGGGTGTACTGGACGGTATGGAGTTTCAGCGCAAGCTGGAAAAAGCTGCATTCATTGAAGGGAAAGGGCAAGTACCCGTACAGCTGTGGGGAGATTTTGTGATAAATAAAGAAAGTAAAGGTTGTGGAAATGTGATACCATCCATAAAGGGAAGCTTTGCATTTTCCAATCTAAGACGGGTGCTTCCCGACTTTATTTCCATGTCTCTTTTGGAGTGTATGGAGGATTTCGGCAGGCGTATCCCGGGATTTGACATGGACGGTGCATGTCTGTCCGGAGTGGAATCCCGTACATCATCACCGGTACGCATACCCAGGGATGATACGGGTATGTCAGAGGTAAAGGGGCTTTTTCCCTGCGGAGAAGGTGCGGGATATGCCGGCGGCATTATGTCAGCAGCGGTAGATGGGATAAAGTGTGCGGAGAAAATGGCGCGCTATATTTTGTAAATACAAAAATGTAAATATAAAAGGAGCAAAATATGTTTATAGCGGACAACTGGAAGGATTATGAGGTGCTGGATACATCCGCGGGAGAAAAGCTGGAAAGATGGGGAGATTATCTTCTGATCCGTCCGGATCCGCAGGTGATATGGGATACTCCGAAAGTACACAAAGGCTGGAAAAAGCCTAATGCCCACTATCACAGAAGTGCCAAAGGAGGCGGTGAATGGGAGTTTTTTGATCTGCCGGAGCAGTGGCAGATCCACTATGATCTGAGATCGGCGGGAAAGCAGCTTGCATTTAACCTGAAGCCCTTCAGCTTCAAGCATACCGGAGTTTTCCCCGAGCAGGCCGTAAACTGGGAATGGATCGCAGGGCTTATAAAAAAAGCCGGCAGACCGGTAAAAGCCCTGAATCTGTTTGCATATACCGGAGGAGCTACCCTTGCCTGCGCTGCAGCCGGAGCGTCGGTTACCCATGTGGATGCTTCCAAGGGTATGGTGAGCTGGGCAAAGGAAAATGCGGTAAGCTCAGGGCTTGGAGATGCTCCCGTAAGATGGCTTGTGGACGACTGTGTGAAATTTACACAAAGAGAGATACGCAGGGAGAGCAAATACGATATTATTATAATGGATCCTCCTTCCTACGGACGCGGTCCCAAGGGTGAGATCTGGAAAATAGAAGACTGTATATACCCGCTGGTGCAGACATGTGCTAAACTGTTATCAGAAAACCCTGTGGCATTTCTGATAAATTCCTATACTACGGGACTTCAGCCGGGGGTATTGTCGTATATATTAAAGACGGCGCTTGACAGAAAAAAGGTCTCCGGTGGAAATGTGATCGCAGACGAGGTCGGGCTTCCTGTGGGGGGAGAAGGTCTGGTCCTTCCCTGCGGCGCAAGCGGAAGATTCGAAAATTAGAGGGACAAAGGAGGAAGAATATATGATAAGAAACCAGAAGCTCGAGCAGAGCAGCGACGAAAAATTTATAAAAGAAGAAGTACGTATCCTGACCCGGGTGCTGGAGGAGACCACAGAGCATATAGCGGGGAAAGA
>CAMOUW010000003.1 GCA_946626755.1 uncultured Clostridia bacterium | reverse complement strand
TCGCCTCTTATATCTGATGATTTCTGTGCATTTTCTTCCTGCTTCATAAGATATAACTTGGCTTTTAACATCTGCATCGCCTTGTCCTTGTTCTGATGCTGGGATCTTTCATTCTGGCACTGTACCACTATACCTGTAGGCTCGTGGGTTATACGGATAGCTGAGGATGTTTTATTAATATGCTGACCACCGGCACCGCTGGCCCTGTATGTATCTATCCTCAGATCGTCATCGTTTATCTCGACTTCTACGTCATCCTCCAACTCCGGCATAACGTCGCATGACACAAAGGATGTCTGACGTTTTCCAGCGGCATTAAAAGGAGAAATACGCACAAGCCTGTGTACTCCGTGCTCTGATTTCAAAAGTCCGTAAGCATTACTGCCGTGTACTTCAAATGTTACCGACTTTATGCCGGCCTCATCACCATCCAGATAGTCTATGAGTTCAGTGGTAAAACCTCTTTTCTCCGCCCATCTGGTGTACATCCTGTACAACATGGAACACCAGTCGCAGGCCTCTGTTCCTCCTGCCCCGGCATTTAGCCTGACTATTGCGTCATTGGCATCGTATTCTCCTGAAAGAAGCGTTGTCATACGCATCTCTTCCAGCTTCTCCAGAAAGGCCTCAAACTCTTCTTCTATCTCGGGAAGCAGACTTTCATCATGCTCTTCTTCTGCCATATCTATAAGAAGCCCTATTTCTTCATAGGATTTTTCCAGGGTCTCAAATCCGGAAAGAGCATCCTTCAGACTTTTCAACTCTCCCATGGATTTTGTGGATCTTTCCACATCATCCCAGAAACCCGGTTCCTCCATGATAACCTCGATCTCTTCGATACGGCGCTTCTTCCCCTCCATATCCAAAGACTTTCTTATACGGTTCATGGGCTTTTCACATTCAGCCAGCTGTGTTCTTATTTTGTCTAATTCTACGATTGCCAAAATCTTACCTCCGACGCCGGTGTTTTGGCGTCTGTCATCTGTGATCAATTATAATTTACGTGTTATAATATAATATTCTTAATATGCGCTTATAAATACAATATTTGGAGCACATTAATCTAAGGCCCCAAATACCGTATCTGTAAACTTATTTTAATTATCTTTCTTATTTGTTCTCATCTGCTTTTGCAGCTACATCATCAGCTTTAGCTTCTGCCGCTTTTACCGCTTCGTCAGTCTTTACTTCTGCTGCCTTTGCTGCCGCATCATCAGCTTTAACCTCTGCTGTTTTTGCCGCTTCGTCAGTCTTTGATCCTGCCGCCTTTGCCACTTCGTCAGCTTTCACCTCCGCCGCCTTTACTGTAGCGTCATCGGCCTTGGCCTCTTCAGGCTTAGCCGCAGCCTCTTTTGCTTCCTGAGCCGCCTTTTCTTCAGCCTTTTTGTGATCTAAGAGCTTTTTAAGCTCTGCCTCTTTATTTTTATGGCAGTTCTTAAATTTCTTTCCGCTTCCGCAAGGGCAGGGATCATTGGGCTTATATTTTTTACCTTCACGTTTAAATGTCTTAACAGATGCCTCTTCCTGTCCGGGAACTCTTCCTCTGGACTTGGCTTCTCCGTGAACCTCTGCTACCTCTTCACGGTCAATGGGACGCTGTGCCTGGACATGCATAAGAAGCTTAACCGCATCTTCAGTAATGGAAGCAAGCATCTCGTCAAACATGTCATAAGCCATAACCTTATACTCAACTACGGGATCTCTTTGTGCAAATGACTGAAGACCGATACCCTGCTTGAGCTGGTCCATATCATCGATATGCTGCATCCATTTTTCGTCAACGACTTTAAGAAGAACAACTCGCTCTATCTCACGGAACTGCTCGTTGTTTTCATCATCTGCAGTAGCAAATTCAGCTTCTTTATTTTCGTATGCTTCCTTTGCTCTCTTTCTCAATAAAGTCTTGAGGTCTTCTTTTGTAGTCACTCCCTCTGTCTGAGTAATGGGCTCCATGGGAATAACAGGAAGGATGATCTCATCCAGCTCGCTGTAGTTCCATTCTGCAGGATTGCCATCGGTATATACAACTCTGTCTACTGACTGGTCTATGAAATCTCCTATCATCTTTATAAATGAAGATCTCATATTGCCTTTATCAAGTACACGGCCGCGCTCTTTGTACATGATCTCGCGCTGCTCGTTCATAACCTGATCGTACTCAAGAAGACGGCTTCTGATACCGTAGTTATTTATCTCGATCTTCTGCTGGGCTCTCTCTATAGCCTTGGAAAGCATCTTGTGCTCTATGGGAGTATCCTCGTCCACTCCAAGTGCATTGAAGATACCCATGAGACGCTCCTGGCCGAAAAGACGCATAAGATTGTCTTCAAGGGAAATGTAGAACCTGGACTCACCCGGGTCTCCCTGACGACCGGCACGACCTCTCAGCTGGTTGTCGATACGTCTGGACTCATGTCTTTCGGTACCTATGATCTTAAGTCCGCCGGCGGCTTTAACCTTTTCTGCCTCAGCTTTTGTCACTTTGGCATGCTCTGCTTCTTTTGCATGGAAGAGTTTTCTCGCCTCAAGTACTTCTTCATCTTCGCTGTCGCCTTCACCTGTGGCTTCAGCAATTACGTCATCGGAATATCCCGCCTTTTTAAGGTCATTCTTTGCCAGATACTCAGGGTTTCCGCCAAGGATAATATCGGTTCCTCGGCCTGCCATGTTGGTGGCAATGGTTACCGCTCCCGGCTTTCCTGCCTGAGCTACGATCTGCGCCTCCTGCTCATGAAACTTGGCATTGAGCACTACATGATCGATCTTATCAGCCTGCAGAAGCTTACTCAGATACTCTGAAGTCTCGATGGTCACCGTACCGATAAGAACAGGCTGCTTCTTCTCCATGGACTCTCTTATGGACTGGATAACAGCTCTGTACTTTCCTGCCTTGCTCTTATAAACCACATCGTTGTCATCTCTTCTGATGACCTCTTTGTTGGTGGGAATCTCCACAACATCCAGCTTATAAATGTCTCTGAACTCTTTTTCCTCAGTAGCTGCAGTACCGGTCATGCCCGACTTCTTTTCGAACTTATTGAAGAAGTTCTGGAATGTAACTGTAGCAAGAGTCTTGCTCTCTCTTTTTACCGTAACATGCTCTTTTGCTTCAATAGCCTGATGAAGACCGTCAGAATAACGGCGTCCCGGCATAACACGTCCGGTGAACTCATCTACAATAAGAACTTCATCGTCCTTTACGATATAATCCTTATCTCTCTCCATAAGGTTGTGGGCACGGAGCGCAAGTGTAACATTGTGCTGGATCTCCAGGTTTTCAGGATCAGAATAGTTATCCAGATGGAAGAACTTTTCAACCTTATGAACACCCTGCTCTGTAAGGTTTACCACTTTATCTTTTTCATTTACGATGAAGTCTCCGTCCTCTTCGATCTCTTCCTGCATGATAGCCTTTATCTTGGTCATCTCTCCCTTGAACTCACCTCTCTCAAGGGTCTGAACAAACACATCGCACATATCATAGAGTTTAGTAGACTTCTCACTCTGTCCGGAAATGATAAGGGGCGTTCTGGCCTCATCGATAAGTACTGAATCCACCTCGTCCACAATGGCATACTTAAGTCCGCGAAGCACCTGCTGCTCCTTGTAAATAGCCATGTTGTCACGGAGGTAATCAAATCCGAGTTCGTTGTTTGTTACATATGTAATGTCGCACTTGTAGGCGTCCTGTCTCTGTTTATCCTTCATATCGTGAAGAATAACACCTACGGTCAGTCCCAGGAATCTGTGTATCTTTCCCATCCAGTCAGCATCTCGCTTTGCCAGGTAATCGTTTACAGTAACGATATGCACACCATTGCCTGTGAGGGCATTAAGATATGCAGGACAGGTAGAAACCAGAGTCTTACCTTCACCTGTCTTCATCTCTGCTATACGTCCCTGATGAAGAACGATACCACCGATGAGCTGTACTTCGTAATGAGGCATACCAAGCACTCTTCTTGCAGCTTCACGAACTGTCGCAAATGCATCAGGAAGGATGTCATCAAGCGTCTTGCCGCCGGCAAGGGCGTTTTTGAACTCCGCTGTCTTAGCCTTAAGCTGTGCATCTGTAAGAGCCATGTAATCCTTTTCCTTAGCCAGGATACTGTTTACAATAGGCTGAATCCTTTTTACCTCTTTTCTACTCTGAGAGCTGAATCTTTTCTGTGAAAATGCCATGATCCTTTTCCTTCTCCTTAAATCAAAAAATATCTATGTATTTTTAATATTTTGCTTTTTTCATAAAACAATACAAATAGGAAACAACTTTCCTGCTAAAGAGGTATTATATCATTAACTTATATATGTATTCAACTAAATTTTTTATAAACTGTTTTTCACACTTTTTCACGACGTAAATGAACGCGCGGGAATCATGCACCGGGACGGCTGAAAAGTCTTTTACTCTACCGCTCCCTTCCATGTGTTTATCCCGCCAAATTCATAAATGTTAGTGTATCCCATATTGACCAGCTTTTCAGACGCCTGCTTGCTTCGGTTCCCGCTTCTGCAGTATATGAAAATGCGCTGTGATTTATCTTTAAGAACATCTTTTACACTGTCCTCACTTATGGTCTCGTTTGCCACATTTACGGCACCCGGAATATGTCCTGAGGCAAACTCATCAGGACGCCTTACATCTAAGATGATATAGTCTGTTTCATTTGCCATCATCTGTGCCGCTTCATCAGATGAGATCTGCGTATATGTCCCCGGGGCATTTGTTTCAACAGCCGCCTCTGTACCGGATGTTTCCGTATTTTCCGGAGCCGGCGTTGTCATGACATTTTCTGAGGACTGGGTCTGCTCTGTCTGCACAGCCTGTGTTTCTGACACGGTCGCTTCTCCACCCGTTTGCGTACCCGCCACACATCCGGCCATTACCGGCACCATAGCCATTATAGCTGCTGCCGCTGATGCTTTTAATATAAATCCGGTTTTTTTATTATTTTTGGTTTTTATAGTATTTTTCATCTGTGTGTTCTCCCTTGTGTAAATATAATAATACAGGGGCGCATATGTCCCTGCATGACATTATACTCCCCTGCTGTTTTCTGAAGATAATAGTTTTTTTACTCCCGGATATAATTGTTTTCTATATGCCGTCTGTTATTCCACAATTATTTTTCTGTAATCACTTCCACAGGCCGGATTTTTTTCTATGCGGATTTTTTTTGCATTTTCCGGAACGTATCCTTCTATGTTTTCAGGCCATTCTATAAGGCATACTCCGTCACTGTAAAAGTATTCTTCCGCACCTATGGCTTCCAATTCAGACCCGTCTGCCAGGCGGTATACATCAAAGTGGTAAAAGGGCAGCCTTCCTGTTTCGTATACGCACATTATTGTAAATGTGGGGCTGGTTATGTCTTCTCTTATTTCCAGACCTTTTGCAAATCCCTGGGCAAATGCGGTTTTTCCCGCCCCCAGATCTCCTGACAGGGTTATAACTTCGCCACGCCCGGCTTCCTGCCCCATTTTTTCTCCCAGGGCAAATGTTTCTTCAACGCTGTTTGTGATGTATTCCATGATCGTCCTCTTTAACAACTAAATAATAATTTAAAAACGATTTTTCAGATGTTTTTTTGAAAAGATATTGAAATGTGATCTGTGTATATTGCAGAATGTATTGTGACACCGGTTAAAAGTCTGATCCGCAATTTTCAGATTCCGGATAGATTTCTTCCAGTTCAGGGTACCATATGTCTACAAGACAAAGCCCCTGAGGAGGCGCTGTGAGTCCTGCAAGGGTCCTGTCGCCTGTTCTCAGGGCTTTTTCTATATCTGTGACAGTGACTTTGCCAAGCCCTCCTGCCGAGGCAAGGGTTCCGGCTATGATCCGCACCATATTGTACAAAAAACCGTCTCCGCATACTACTATTTTTATCTCATCTTCATGCTTTGTTACATTTATGGAGTAAATGGTTCGTACTGTGCTTTCCGCCTGGGTTTTTGAGCTGCAAAAGCCGCGGAAATCGTGGGGTCCTATGAGCACGGAGGCCGCAGATCTCATTTTGTCTATATCCAGAGGGACTTTTACATGCCAGGTGTACCCACGGCGTCCGGGCACGGGAAATTTTGTATTCAGAATGGTATATTCATATGTTTTTTCAGTATCGGTCTTTCTGGGGTGAAAACCGGGCGGCACCTCAAATGACTCTGCAACGCTTATATCTTCCGGGAGTATGGTGTTTAGAGCATAGGAAAAACGCTCCGGAGGTATTGTGGATTCTGTATCGAATACAGCCACATTTCCCAGGGCGTGAACACCTGCATCTGTTCTGCTGGCACCGATGACTTCTATGCTCTCTCCGGTCAGCTCTGAGAGTTTTTCGTTTAATACTCCTTCTACGGTGATGGCATTTGGCTGTACCTGCCATCCGTGGTACCCGGCTCCGTCGTATGAAACTTTAAGCAGTACTCTTTTCATGGTTTTCTCCCAAATGAACTCTTTTTTGTGAATGTAAATGATATGCGATGATGTATGTTTGGATTTTATAACCCGCACGCTCTCATGATTATTACTGTTGCCAGATATGCGCCTATTATCCCGTAGGCTATGAAATCCAGTCTTTTGTATACCAGCGGCTTCATTCTGGTACGCCCCTGCGAGCCGTGATAACATCTTGCTTCCATGGCCATGGCCAGATCAGATGCCCTTCTGAAGGCGGATACGAAAAGAGGTACGAGCAAAGGGATCATTGCTTTTGCTCTTTTCATTATGTTACCGCTTTCGAAGTCAGCTCCTCTGGCCATCTGTGCTTTGCGTATTTTGTCTGTCTCTTCTATGAGGATGGGAATGAATCTTAATGCTATGGACATCATCATGGCTATTTCATGTACAGGTACTTTAAAGATTATTAAAAATCTGAGTCCTTTTTCCAGCCCGTCGGTGAGAGCTGTTGGGGTAGTGGTCAGAGTAAGGATGGATGAACCCGTTATCAGAAAAAACAGTCTTACTGCCATGAATATTGCCATGTATATGCCTTCACTTGTTATGTGGATTATACCGAATGATACTATGTCGTTTCCCGGCGTTAGGATTATGTTGAATGCGGCGCTTATGATGATCAGCGGTATGATGGGTTTTACCCCGCGCATTACATATGAAACAGGGACACGGGATAAGGCAATGATCATTACGAGAAATACTGCTGCTGGAATATACACAAAAAAGCTCTTACCAATGAAGAGCGTAATGATGTAGACCAGGGTTCCCAAGAGTTTTACTCTTGGATCCAGTCTGTGTATTATGGATTGTTCCGGGTAGTATTGGCCCAGTGTTATATCCCTAAACATTTTTCTCCTGTTTCCTGTAGCTGTTATTCATTATGCTCCGGATGTTTTTCACTATCCTTTTACGCAGTGGCTATAATATATTTATTCCGGGCACGCTGCCGCTTGACGCCCGTAATATATTGAATTATAACCGCTGCCTGACTGTTTTTTAGTTTATTTTGGTTTATCTATGTTTAATGGCGGGTACGCTTTTATTCAATACGGACCCCTTGGGCTTTTTAGTGCCCGGAGTATGGATTTCTTTGCTTCTTCTACCGTGAGGGCTGAGGTATCTGCATCCAGTCCTGCTTTTTTCAGGTCACGCATGATGTATGTTATCTGCGGTGCCGACAATCCTTTTTTATCCAGTTCTTCGAGCCTTGAAAATACTACCCGCGGCTCATCGTCCATTACGATACGCCCTTCGTCCATAACCAGCACACGGTTTACGAATTCTCCTATTTCGTCCATGCTGTGGGATACCAATATTACGGTATTTCCGGTTTCTTTTTGAATCCCGGCTATACGCCCCAGGATTTCATCACGCCCCTTGGGATCAAGACCGGCTGTGGGCTCATCCAGTATCAGGACATCCGGTTTCATGGCCAGCACCCCGGCGATGGCTACTCTGCGTTTTTGTCCTCCCGAGAGATTGAATGGCGATACCTGATAAAACTCTTTTTCTATCCCTACCATGGCAAGGGCTTCTCTGGCTCTTTCTAAGGCTTCTTCTTCCGATAGACCCAGATTTTTAGGGCCAAACTCCACATCCTTAAGAACCGTGGTCTCAAACAGCTGGTATTCGGGGTATTGAAACACCAGTCCCACATGTCCTCTCAATGCTCTTCTGTCAAAATCTTTTGAGTTGATATCTCTGCCGTTCCACAGAACTCTGCCTTCAGTAGGTTTTACAAGTCCGTTCAAATGCTGTATGAATGTGGACTTTCCGGAGCCGGTGTGACCTATAAGACCGATAAACTCATTTTCCCTGACAGTTACATTTACACCATCCAGAGCTCTTTTAGCATATCCTGTGCCACTGTCATATTCGTATATGATATTTTCTGTCTTTAACTCCATTTCTTTCTCCCTTGGTGCCGTGTAAATGTATTTACGGTACATATTTTGTATGAGATAGGGAGTTCCGGTTATCATACAAGGAATAGGCACCTGCGTCCTTTCCGGGATTCAAAAAGCACCGCACCTCAAATCCGGAGTGACATTATTTCCCTCACCAGTTCTTCCGATGTCAGTATCCCGTCTTTAAGCGGAAGCCCGCTTTTTTTCAATTCATGAGCCAATATGGTAACTTTAGGAACATCCAGGCGGAGTGATTTCATTTCTTCCACTCTCGAAAAAATCTCTTCAGGCGTGCCATTCATAACT
Organism: uncultured Clostridia bacterium; assembly: GCA_946626755.1. GTDB lineage: Bacteria > Bacillota > Clostridia > Lachnospirales > Lachnospiraceae > UBA4285. Next base: position 38,066 of record CAMOUW010000003.1, on the reverse strand, counting down.
ACACGCCCCTTGTCCATAACAAATACCCTGTCGGAGGCCGTCACCTCTTCCATATTGTGGGTTATAAGTATGACCGTCACTCCGTTTCTTTTATTTAAATCATGCAAAACATCCAGAACATCTTTTCTTCCGCCCGGATCCAGCATGGCGGTAGGCTCATCCAAAACGATACACTTGGGATTCATGGCCAGAACGCTTGCTATGGCCACTCTCTGCTTTTGTCCGCCGGAAAGTCTGCCGGGATTGCTCTCCTTATAAGCATACATACCGACAGCATTTAATGCCGACTCTACCCGTTTCCATATTTCTTCGGTAGGTACACCTATATTTTCCGGTCCGAATCCCACCTCTTCATCCACTACAGATGAAACCATCTGGTTATCCGGATTCTGAAAGACCATTCCTGCCGTTTCTCTGATTTTTAATGTATAATCATCTTCAGACGTATCCATGCCATCTATAAAGACACTGCCCTCATCCGGTACAAGCAGGGCGTTCAGATGCTTTGCAAATGTGGATTTCCCCGAACCATTGTGACCCAGGATGGTGATAAACTCCCCTTCATTTGCTTCCAGAGACACTCCGTCCAGAGCGACAAATGGTTCTGTTTCATTGCCCTCATCATCCTTACGGGGATAGGCATATTTAATTTTCTTCGCACTTATAATCGACATCAATCATCCTGATCATTAAATCTTTTACTCTTCTTTATCAGACCCGGTTACAGCCTCAGAAACGTCTTCAACGTTATCAACGTCATCCTCTTCGTATCCGGCCTCTTCCTCTTCATCTTCAACTTCATCATATGTGATACCTTCATATGCCGCCTCGTATACTTCCTTTATGTCATTTTCCGACATAATGGCCGGACCGTTTTCAAAAAGATACCACATACCGGTTTTGGCTCTTTTTGCCAGATCGGCAAATTTTTCTTTTTCAATACCGAAGTCACTCATTTTCAGTCCGGAAAGCCCCCAGGCTTCCTTCAGATCTCTGAGCCCGAATAAAAAGTCGAAGGCACTTTCCGGCCCTATCACCCCGATACCCATACACATTTCCATAAACACTTCATCACAAGCCTGCCTGTCAATGAAAAATTTAAAATAGCTTTCGGAAAGCATGGCAAGCACAGCGCCGTAAGGAATCTGCGGATATTCTCCACTCAAGGCATACGCCATGGCTTTTAATCCCGCTGATGAACCCAGTTCGGTGGACATTCCCGCCATGGTAGATGCAAATGCAAGCTTCGATCTGGCATCCATATCTGCACCATCTTCAATGGCTGTCCCCAAAAACTGGGCGATATTTCCAAGCACGGCTATTTCTGCCATTTGGGCCGGAGCAGTACGCTTACTTGAAATATACCCCTCTACTCCGTGCATAAATGCTGTGAAACCCTGATATGCCGTATCTTCAGGAGAAACTGTAACCATAAGCTGGGGATCCGTAACAGACATAACGGGAAATCCCGTTTTAAGATCATACTTTTCTCTCGTTTCCCCATGTGTCACTGCCGCCACACTTGTCACTTCACTTCCGTTTCCCGATGTCGTGGGAATAGCTATACATGGAAGAGGCTCTCTTTCAAATGCCTTTTTTCCTCCCGTGGTACAGTCCATATAATCCCATATCCCACCCTGAGAAGGAGCCACTGCCGCCACTGTTTTTGCAGCATCTATAACGGAGCCTCCACCCAGACCCACAACAAGATCACACCCCTCTGAACGGACCATCTCTACTGCTTCCATGATAAGGGTATCGTCAGGATTTTTTGATACACGGTCAAAAAGTACCACCTGCACTCCCGCCTCCTCAAGCTGTCCGGAAATATATTTCAGACTGCCGTTGGCTCTCAGAGAATTGCCGGCCGGGCATACGAGCAACGCTTTGGTCCCCGGCATTTTTTCATTTTTAAGTTTTTTTATCCTGCCCGAACCAAAAAGGACTTTCGTGGGCAAATCCCATAAAAATTCATCTGATGTCATGCTTGTTCTCCTTGTGCTGTTTTCTTTAAGATATTATGCTTAACTATACCAAAAAAACGATAAATTACAAATATAAAAAATATACGGTCATTTTATTCCTGTCCCGTCATTTCTTCTATGGCTTTTTTCTTGAACTGAGCATATTCTCCTGCATCAATAGCGTTTCGTATATCTTCCATCAGATGATTATAAAAATACAGGTTATGAAGCACACAAAGGCGCATCCCCAGCATCTCCTTTATCTGAAGAAGATGTCTGATATAGCTTCTTGAATAGTTCCGGCAGGCCTGACAGCCGCAGCCCTCTTCGATAGGAGACTCATCTCTCTCAAACACCGCATTTTTCAGATTAAGCTTGCCCTGCTTTGTATACACATGACCATGGCGGCCGTTCCTGGAAGGATAAACACAATCAAAGAAATCCACACCTCTGTCCACTGCCTCCAGAATATTTACGGGAGTTCCCACCCCCATAAGATACGTAGGCTTCTCAACAGGCAGAAACGGCACCGTTTCATCAAGAATGTGATACATTTCCTCATGGCTCTCTCCCACGGCCAGCCCGCCTATAGCGTATCCGGGCAAGTCCAGCTCCGAGATCGTCCCGGCATGTTCTATGCGGATATCCGCATAAACGCCCCCCTGATTTATACCAAAAAGCAGCTGGTCTTTATTCAAGGTGTCCTCAAGACTGTTTAGTCTTTCGATCTCGTTTTTACTCCTTACAAGCCAGCGGGTGGTCCTGTCTACAGAATCCTGAATATATTTTTTTTCCGCTTTTGCAGGAGGACATTCATCAAAGGCCATAGCTATGGTAGACCCGAGATTTGACTGTATCTGAATACTTTCCTCAGGCCCCATAAATATTTTCCGACCGTCTATATGGGAGTTAAATGTGACTCCTTCTTCTTTTATTTTCCTCAATCCGGCCAGGGAAAAGACCTGGAACCCGCCGGAATCCGTAAGGACCGGACCTTTCCAGTTCATGAACCTCCTTACTCCGCCCATGTTCTTTACCAGACTGTCTCCGGGACGCACGTGAAGATGATAGGTGTTGGCCAGCGCTATCTGAGTATCTATTTCTTTTAAATCCACACTTGAAACCGCTCCTTTTATGGCAGCGGCAGTGGCTACATTCATAAAAACGGGAGTCTGCACGGTGCCGTGTACAGTAGAAAACTCGGCATGCTTAGCTCTCCCGTCCTTGCTGATTATTTTATACATTTATCTTATTTCCCGATGTAATAATTTTTTACATAGTCCAAACGCGATCCCATATCCTGTAAGATGAGATCCGCCAGGGCGATCGCCGTCATGGATTCTACCACAACTACTGCCCGGGGCACAATAACCGGATCGTGACGCCCGTGTATCACAAGTTCTTTTGTACGGCCATCTTTATCCACTGTCTCCTGGGGTATGGAAATGGAAGGCGTTGGTTTTACTGCCGCACGAAAAATCAGAGGGCCTCCGTCTGACATACCTCCCAATGTCCCACCGGAATGATCAGCCTTTCCGGCTATGGTTAAAGACCCTTCACCTGTCTTACAAGCAAAAAATCCGTCATTATTCTGACTTCCGGTAAGCCCTGCTGCCGCAAAACCTTCTCCTATTTCAAAGCCTTTTACGGCACCTATGGACATAACAGCTCCGGCAAGAACAGCATCCAGCTTATCAAAAACAGGCTCCCCGATCCCGGGCTTTAAGCCATCCACGCGACACTCTATTATGCCCCCTGCAGAATCTCCTTTTTCTTTCAACTCCTCAAGAACCGCCTCACATTTTAAGGCTGCTTCTTTATCCGGCATACACAGAGGATTGCTTTTTGCTTCTTCCGGATCCAGTCTGTCTTTAGATACTGAAACGCCTGCAATCTGTGTGGCGTAGGCATCTATATGTATACCAAGTTCTCCGAGCAGTTTCATGGCTATGGCTCCTGCCGCCACTCTGGCTATAGTCTCTCTGCCCGAAGATCTTCCGCCCCCTCTGTGGTCTCTTATCCCGTATTTGGAATCAAATGTAAAGTCCGCATGACCGGGACGAAATACATTTTCCAGTGCACTGTAATCCTTTGAATGCTGATCTTCATTTACCACCATCATGGAAACCGGCGTGCCCGTGGTCTTTCCTTCAAAAACTCCCGAAAGGATACGTACCGTATCACTTTCCTTTCTCTGTGTTGTAAACCTGGACTGTCCCGGCCTTCGTCTGTCCAGCTGTTTTTGAATATCCTCTTCGGAAAGAGCAAGTCCGGCGGGACATCCGTCCACGCACACTCCCACGCCTGCACCGTGGGATTCGCCCCAGGTGGAAATGCTGAATAATTTGCCAAAGATAGAGCCTGACATATGGTTCTCCTCGTTATAAAAAATATGTATTTATTGTAACAGTTTGAAATACCCGGTGTTTAAGTGCGCCGGGTATTTATAAAGATCTATTTTCTTTTTACCTGTGGCCGGAATGCATTTTTTCGAAATTGTCCAGCAATGCCTTAAGATTTTTTTCTGAATGACGTACAGTATCTGCCGCTTCTTCGTTTTTCGTAAATCTAAGTTTTAAAAGAAGTCTCTTCATCTTGGCTATCTCATCTTTGACTTCTTTTTTTATGGTCTTATCCCAGTCTTTCCTGTGTTCCGAAAGCTTGGATTCTGCTTTTTTAACAATCTGTGCAGCCTTCCTTTTTTCATCTGCAAGACAAAATCTCTCGCCGTCCTCTTCTTCGTAAACATTTGCCTTCCAGATAGCTCTTTGTATCTCTTCTTCCGAAAGATTGGACGATGAGGTAATGGTTATGGAATGTTCATTTCCCGTGCCCAGATCTTTGGCAGATACATTTACGATACCGTTGGCATCTATGTCAAAGGTCACCTCTATCTGGGGAACTCCCGCAAACGCCCTCTTTATACCGGAAAGCTTAAAGTTGCCTATGAGTTTGTTGTCCCGTGTAAATCTCCTCTCTCCCTGAAAAACCCTCACGTCCACTGATGTCTGGAAATTGGAAGCTGTAGTAAATATCCTGCTGTGCCTTGTGGGTATGGTGGTATTTCTCTCAATAAGACGGCTGGCTATACCACCGACCGTCTCAATGGAAAGGGACAATGGCGTAACATCCATAAGCAAAATATTGTCCGCCGGCGATCCTACCTCCAGTTCACCACCCAGCTTACTGCCCTGCACTGCCGCACCCAGCGCTACACATTCATCCGGATTCAGACTTCCCGAAGGCTCTTTGCCAAGAAGCCTTGTAACTCTTTCACGAACAGCCGGGATACGGGTGGATCCTCCAACCAAAAGGACTTTGGATATCTCTGATTTTGCCACATGAGCATCGGCTATGGCATTTTCCACCGGCTCAACGGTCCTTTCCACCAGATCAGCCGTAAGCCTGTCAAACTCATCCTTTGTAATGGTCATCTCAAGAGAAACGGCTCCCTCTTTATTTTTTGCTATAAAGGGCAGGTGCACATTGGTCGCCATAGCACTGGAAAGTTCTTTTTTAACACGTTCAGCCTCTTCCCGCACACGATACATGGCTGCCTCGTCTTTTTTAATATTTACACCGTATCTTACCTTAATCTCTTCCGCTATACGCTCGGATATACGTGCATCAAAATCATCTCCTCCGAGATGATTGTCTCCCGATGTGGCAAGAACCTCTATAACGCCATCTCCTATCTCTATAAGAGAGACATCAAAGGTGCCTCCCCCAAGATCATATACTATGATCTTCTGGGGTTCGTCGTTGTCCAGCCCGTATGCAAGCGCTGCCGCAGTAGGCTCATTTATAATACGGAGAACATTTAAGCCGGCAATCCTTCCCGCGTCTTTTGTAGCCTGTCTCTGAGCATCACTGAAATATGCGGGAACTGTTATAACCGCATCAGTGATCTTCTTTCCCAGATAGTCCTGGGCTTCTTTTTTCAGCTTTCGCAATATGTAGGCAGAAACCTCCTGAGGAGAGTAGATTCGTCCGTCTATCTTTTTACGACAGTCATTGCCCATTTCTCTTTTTATAGACAGACATGTCCTGTCAGGATGTAGGGCCGCCTGCCTTTTGGCGGCACTGCCCACCTCTACCGTACCATCCTTTTTGAACGCAACAATGGAAGGCGTCGTCCTGTAGCCTTCACTATTGGTGATGACTACAGGCGCGTCGCCTTCCATTACAGATACACAGCTATTTGTTGTCCCCAAATCTATGCCGATTACAGTACTCATTGCTCCACCACATAATAATATTATTATGTAATATGATACCATAAAAGGGAGGGGGCAAATCTTAAAAGAATGTAAATTACATTAACTTACTACTCTCAGTACGATATCTTCTCCGAGAGCAGCTCCTCCAAGTCCGTCATGAGACTTAAGAGTGATGGATGTAGTTTCGTCCGTGAGCTCGTAGGGCTTGTAGTAGCTGGCTTTCTCGTCTTTTTTCAGCTTCTTTGTGCCATTTTCGGCAGGTACGCTTTCATCAACGTAAATACCTGTTCCCAAAACGTTGCGATCGTCTGCGCTTCCGTTCTGGTAAGCATCAAAAACTTCCGTCCATGCAGAATTGGCATCGATTTCCTTGTCTGAAAGATTGGTCACATCATAATAAAATACAACTACAGGTTTAAGGCTGTTTTTTGCACCTTCCTGCCCTGCCATAACCACTTTATACCCTGTTATATCCACTTGGATACTGTCTGACTTAACAGATCCGTTTTCTACAGGCGCTACGCCGGCCGTCTGTGATGCTGTTTCGGACGCCTGTGATGCCTCAGTGCTTTCTGCAGCATCTTTAGTCCCGCTTGTTTCCTGCGTCTGTTCTGCATTTGCGGAGGACTCCACGGTGTCGATAAGGGCTTCATTTGTTTCAACCGCTGTTGAAGTTGTTGTCTGGCTTGCGTCTGACGCCGCGCATCCTGCCAGGATGCTGACAGAAGCCGCACCCGCAATGATTCCTGCAATAGTTTTCTTTAACATAGTTCTCCTCTCCTCCCACGTAAATAAAAATTAAAAAAGATATGAACTAGTGACAATCATGCCATAAGGAAACATATAAAAGATTTCATGAGCTCATTGTACTATAAAAGTATGTTTTTTTTATGACAATTTCATGCCGGTTATTTGTAAAAAAAAATAAAAAAGTACGCTACGGCTCCACTCTCCATTCGCCGGATTTTCTGTCTGACCGGTGTATAGTAAGATACTGTAAGCGTACTTTTTATATTTTATGCAAAATTTATGTAAATAAGCCGTGACCTCTTAATTTGATGTGGTATCAGCAGGTACTTCCGGCGTCCAGTATACCTGGTTGTATATATCTTTAAATCTGTAAAGCTTCTTTACAGGCTCCCCGCTCATGTCCTGAGCAGTCACTTTAAGACCCTGGCCTGTCACAGTCAACTGATCTCCCAGCATATAACTGTCATTGTACTCATTGTTAAGAGTATAGTAATCGCAAAGGAAATCTATCTTATCCCCTTCTTTTATCTCAGGTACACTTTTGGGAACAGTCTCCGTCTCTCCGTCTTTGTATACGTACTCTGCACCTGTTACGTAACCTTCGGGATGAGCGCTGTCAAATACTACCATGATATTTACACGCTTGTCATTTAACATAGCAGGAATATGACCGGATATGGTGTATTCTTTTCCTTCCTCTGCCGTGTCATCATGATAATAAGCAACGGTCTGACCGTTTATACCGATCCAGATTTTACCATCCGCCGGGATCAGATCTCCGTCATCATTGAAATCAAACTGGTTATCCAGACCCAGGTCTATATATCCTTCTCCGTCTTTCAGGAAAAGCCCCATATCAAGAGTATTTACAAGCCCCCACTGGGATTCTTCAAGCTTCATGACTGTCTGGCCGCCGGCATCCTTTGACCATACAAGTTTGGTAGGATCAAAGCTGTTGCTTTGGATGTATTCTATCTGTGCATCCCTTGAAACAGCCCTTCCCTGAAGGAAATTGGTATTGTTTCCGGAAAGTCCGTCTACCATCTCAAAACGTCCTCCGAGGAAATTGCCAAGGAGTGATGAAAGAGACGAACTGCCTGAACCATACCCGCTATTGCCATAGTATGATTGCGAGCCTGACAGGGACTGGAGCAGGGAGTTCAGTGATGTACCCATACCTCCCCCTGACGCCTGTCCTGCCGTTTCCATGCTGGCAAATTCCTGGATAGCCCTTGCATAATCCGCATCCATACCGATCTGGCTGTAGGTATTTACAGCACTGTCTACCTTTGAAACCCTCTGGTAAGGGAAATATATGGACAGACCGTAGGAATTGGTCATGTTGCTTGAAGTACGGTTGTATTTTACGGCACCTTTTATAGCCTCGCCCAAAAGCAGACCTTCATTGGTACCCATATTGTTGGCAAGATGTACAAGATCCACCTGGTCTATGGCTGTAGAACGGGCAAACTCTCTTGTATTGTTTCTTGCTGCCGCCACTTCACTGTACTTCTTTTCCGTGATCATCTGACTGATGGATTTTGAAAATGCCGACAGTTTTCCGGGTACAGTATTGGAAAGCTCTGCAAGATCCACTACCGAAAGTGTGGTCTTTTGTCCCGGAGTGGTGGTGGCACAGGTGCTGTTGAAGTCATCGACTATCATCTTTCCTATCTCTACCGTAGGCATAGATGTGTTGGCCGAAAGTTTTGTAAGCCAGTTTGTGTAATACCAGCCTATACCCGGCTCTGTTTCTTCGGAGGCTATAAGATAGTCTGCATGCTTATTGAGCATGATCGCATTTTCTACCGTAGCCATAAGGCAGGCATCGAAACCAATGTAATCAAATTTCACACCTGCATTTTCAAGTGCAGTATTTATGCCTGCCAGACTCATATATCCTCTGGATGCATTTTTCTCGTCGTAAGCGTAACCGCTGATGGACCCGCCGCCGTGATCCCAAAGAATAAGCTGGTTGCGGTTTGCGGGATATTTCTGTGATGCGTACTGTATAAATGAAGTAAGTGTCGCAGGATCGCTCATTGCGCCTGTTCCTGCATTTTCTTCAAGTCTTTCGAGACCGCCTGTGGTCACTCTGTATATCTGGTTTACACTGCTGCTGACCACATTGTTCTGCCACTGTCTGGCACCACCTGTGTAAACAATGACATTTACCTTGTCGCTCAATGTAGCTTTGGTCATTTCCTGAAGATCGCTGGTAGCCATACCGCTGCCGGTCTCAAGGTCAGATCCGCACATGTATACCATGATGGTGACTGTGTCTTCACCATTGCCAATGATGTTGGTGTACTTTGCCCTGGATCCGTCGGCTACGTTGGTATTTACTGTGTTCATATTTCCGGAGCCGTCTGCCCAGCCTGTGGATGTGGTGGAACCTCCGCCTCCCAAAAGCTGTGAAAGCATGTTGGAGCTGTTGGTGCTCTGATATGATGATGTGTTTAGTCCGCCAACACCTGATAATAATCCACCCAGGCCGGAGTTTGAGCTGTTTATGGCACTACAGGATCCTGCCGGTATGGCTATGGCTGCGGCGGCTATTCCTCCTATTATCAACGGGATGAGAAGTTTCTTCAGACCTCCTGACGAATGTCCCCCCGCGCCGTATGTGCTCGTGGTGTTGGTCATGTTGTTCAGCAGCTGCCCGAGGCCGCTGCCCAGTCCGTTTCCCAGGTTGCCCAGACCTCCGCCAAGGCCGCCTGAACCGTATGACCCTGTGTTTCCTGTCCCTGAACCAAATAAACCGCTGCCCAAACCGCCAAGGCCTGAGCCTCCACCAAGCAACTGACCTGCCAGGTTGCCCAGCAGGCCTTTGTCTGACTGAGAAGAGCCTGTTGATCCCCCTACGGGACCTGTACCCAGACCGCTCCCCCTTCTGTAGGTACCGCCACTAAAAAGTCCTCCTGCGCCGGTATCTCTTCCATGTGGTCTTCTTCTCTCCATAATCTGTCCTTTCTGAACTGTTTAAGAGATGATCAACTGTCGTTTTACATACAAGTAAGCTTTTTGCAGTATTTACGAAGTTTGCTTGTATATAAATGTTTTCGGGCAGTTTAATCATTGTTAATATTTTCCCGTTAATTATATCAAATAATGTTGTTTTGTAGCAAGTTGATTTTTTCAGGTGTGCATTGTACATAATAAAACAGGTCTCTATATACTATCTTTCGGGCGCGCTGCCGCTTAACGCCCTTAAGATAGTATATAGAGACCTTTCGGTTGCGACCGGCCTTTGGATTTTGATCTGGCATTATTGCTTTTTTAAAAAGGTCTGTATAAATTGTCTTTCGGGCACGCTGCCGCTTGACGCCCTTAAGACAATTATACAGACCTTTCTGTTGCGACCGGTTTTTGGGATTTGATTTAGAGTTTTATTTTTGTATGTTGCTTTGATTTTAGAAGGAGTGGCCGCCTCCGCTTCCTCCTGAGAAGCCGCCTCCGCCACCTCCGCCGGAAAAACCGCCTCCTCCGGAGAAGCCGCCTCCACCCGAGAAGCCTCCCGTGGTGACTATGGGCTTTTTGCTGCTGCGAAGCAGTTTTGCATCCGGCTCGGTTACATTGAATCTGGTTTTAACAGCTCCCAGGAGAGCCGCATTTCTTTTTACTGACGCTACTCTTGTGGCTCTGACTATTCCATATCCTATGAGAAGACCTGCCATAACCGCTACAAGTGCGGCACAAATGTAGCGCATGGGTTCAGCAATGCGTCCTCCTCTGAGTATTGTGTATTCCTGCTCAAAGGCTTTTGATGCACACAGATAGTAATTGCCGTTTTTTGCATATGTATAGATGTTGTCTGTTATTGTGTTGGCTTTGCCTGTGTTTATGACTTTTTCAGCCGCTCCTGTACTGAAAATGTATATATTTCTTTTGGCCATATCTATGAGAAAAACGGTACCGCTTTCCCCGCCGAAGTATTTATAGCATTTTTGTCTGGCGTACTCTTTGGCAGAAGTTGTATTTGTATCTGTTGTAACAAATGCTACTCCGGCATATTCCGTCACCGGCTTCATATCTTTTTGTAAAAGCTGGCGTTCTGAAGAGTTAAGAAGACCTGCCTGATCCTCCATAAACATTTGAAATCCGGTATCTACATTTGTGTAAACAGCGTCCGATCCCTGGCCTTCTCCCATCTGGCCTGATGCTGCGTCCTGGGGCTGGGCAGAGCTGTTTGGCGCTGATTCTCCTGTGGGCTGTAAGGTATATGTCTGAGGATCGTTTTCTACCTCCTCCTGACCCCCGGGGGCAGTGGTTGTGGCTTCCTGAAGCTGGAGATTTTCTGTGGTCTCTCCGGTTTCTACAAGCTGAAGCGCAAATGCATTGGAGGGAATGAGCAGTATTATCATAAATGACGCAAAAAACGCCGTGATCATGTTTATTGTTTTTTTAATTGTCTTTTGCACTGTCATTGCCCCCCTTTCTCTCATAAAATTTGGGACTGGGTCTGGTCATGAGTATGTTGTACCGCCTTATTATGGCACTCATCGTCAGACATACTCCGATTATGGCCGCAATGGCCGCCGCATAAAAGTAAAAGTCGTCTACAGGATTTATCCGCAGTACTATAAGGACTATAGCTATAGCTGCTATACTTCCGAGCGCTCCTCTTGCAGGTGCTATTTTTTTCAACTCTTCTTTGTCCTGCTTTGGACCGTATTTTTCATAAAAGCCTTTGTCATCGTATTTCAAATGTCTTTTTTTCAACTCGGAAATCTCTTTGGCATATACGATAAGGGAAATAACCGCAAGTGCTGCAGTGAGCCCCAGCGTCCATCCCGGTGTGAGAGTAAATAAAAATGCCAGTAGCGCAAAAATAGGAGCTGCCATTATCAATGAAAACAGCACATATTTACCTACAGATACAGGAAGATCTGCAGAAATCTCACCGTTTTCAGCATTTACGACTGCATATGCCACCCTGTCTTTTTTTGTCCTGTAGGAAAGAAACCAAACAGGAAAAAGCCCCAGCTGAGGTTCATTTACCTCACGGTTTATCCGCTCCTTGCCTGACAAAGCCTGTCTCGCCGCATCATGTGATACCGAATACTGTCTTAAGCCGTTAAATGAAGCAAGCCGGGCAGCCGCATCTGTCTGGGCCGCTTTTACGGCATCGGCCCTGTATAGATTTTTATCCACATCTGCCGTATCAGCATAGAATCCGCTCAGGAATGAAGGGGTAAATTCCTGCATATTGGCAGTATTGAATGGCGCGATGGTTTCGCTTATATGGTCATCAAATGATGCCGAAGCATCGTAGGACACCCCGGTATACTCCGCATCGACGCCACAGTAGACGTCGTAATAGTTGGTAGTTATGGAATTCAGCCCCGTTGAGGTTGTGACTCCTGCAGCCTTTACGGTCTCATCATAACTGATATCGTAGACCCAGTAGGGTATATATATTCCCCTGAATTTCTCAAGATATTCGGGATCTTTTAATTCCCGCGGCGCAAACAGGGCCTTTCCTGCCATCTTTTTGTATATGTTTTTGCAGTCTTCTTTTGTTTTTTTGAAGGTAATGATCTTTGCCGGCCGTTTTTCTTTTGACATTCTTGCATCCAGCACTGTAGATGCCCCGCAAAATGTGCAAAATCCGGTTATAGATTCATCTGTGGTCATGACTTCACCGCCACACTGAGGACAGGTGAATATGGTCACCCCGTATTCTCCCGTCTCTACTCCGGCATCTTTTTCTTTTGTGATGTCGTAAGGGTCATGGTCTGAGTCACAGTAGTCGCATTTTAATTTCTGCGAGCTTATGTCAAACCGCAATCCCCCTCCGCAATTTGGGCATGCATACATAAAAAAGCCCCCTTTTTATTATGATGCTTAATTGTATCATATTAAGGGGAGGTTGGGATAGTAGAAATGTTTTAGCATATTGAAGTTAAAACCTCATAAGATCACTTAAAAAACAACCTGCCAAAACAAAAAAGTCTGCATACCTTGTATTTCGTGTGCCAAGTGGCAACGCGCGTGTAACACATGGTATGCAGACTAAAGAAGTATCTTTTATTTGTCCGCCCTTTAAATCATACCCATCACTCAATAATGATCGAAAGAATATTTAAAGCATCATCCTGTATATAGGAAACCTGTGCATCGAAAGATGCCTTTGCTCCTTCCATCCTTTCAATGATGGTATATACATAGGGATCATCTCCCCCCACGAGGTCATATAACGCAGACAGATAATCATCATGATCTGCAAATTTCATTTCTATAAAATCCGTATCTCCATTTGAAATGTAAGTTCCTATATAGTCAGATGCAGAAGCCCTGGTGTAATCACTGAAATATTTACCCGTACTCTTATAATAATCCAAAGAGGGATCCCCGCATTTGGGCATAAAAAACTCGTGGATCATATCTTCCCTGCTCTCCCCGTACACTTTTGTGTCCAGGGAATGAGTCTTAAACAATTCATTATCGTCCACCAGAAAATATGCGTAAGATATAGGCGCAGTATATCCGCTTTCATCAGGCTGGGTATCTCCCCAGGTGACATCCACCCAGTAATGATCATCTCCCAGCTTCACTATATTCCATGCATGAGGCTCCTCTTCCTCTCCGTTAAAATTGTAAGCCACACCCTCAACATAAGCACAGTCGATCCCTGACTTTTTGGCAAGATACTGAAATGCCCTGGAGTATCCGGCACAAACTGACGCTTTATCCAGTGCCACACTCCTCATATCCTGATCATACTCATTTTCCTCATAATCCGTCTGAGACGTCACCGCATCAAAAATATATTTGATCTTATCGTGATCCGAAATACCCTCATCCATCCCGGCAATGATCTGATCAGCGGCGGAATAGACCTTTTCAGCCTCAGCCTGAATGTCTCCCTCAAAACCATATTCCAGTGATGATACCATACCATCCGTCTGATACGCCACATAATCCGTCGCCCAGAAAAACTCGGGATGATCGTGATCCAGGGCATAACATGCGGTAAAAAGATCATTGGTATCCACGACATGTTCCATTTCCACATACTTCTTATAATCCCTGCAAGCACGTAAAAGCTCGATATACACCTGTTTTTGCTTATAAGAAAGCATGTCGTAATAAAAATCCGAATTATAAAGTAGTTCTTTTTCAAAGTCTGACAAGGCCGGCCCCACAGCATTTACAGCACTGAGGATTTCAAGCTGATTATCCTCTTCTTTTTGACACGCCGAAAAAGCGGCGCCCGCTCCAGCGAACGCCGCTCCCAGAATTATCCATCTAAGTAAATGCCGTTTCTTCACAACTATGACTATTCCTTCCTTCTCTTTCTAAAGACAACAGCCGCCACTCCGGCCAGCCCTGAAAGAATACCTGCCGCCGCCCATATACCCGTGGTATTGCGGTCTCCCGTGGAAGGCGCCGCTTTTGAAGCAGCAGTTACGACACGCATCTCTTTACCCGTCACAGGGTGCGCCACTTTTTTATCCTGAGTTTTACCAAAAACCGCCGGCTTATCTTCCGGAAGCTTTTCTGGTACTGTCGTGCCCTCTTTTTCCTCAACAGGATCCATTTCAGTCTTTTTCTCAGGTTCTGTCTCAGGTTCCTCTACAGGTTCTTCAGGCACAGGATCCGCCTTTTTTTCCAGGGTCTGTATGGCTTTTTCTATATCCGCAGCATAGGCGTCCACCTCAGCCTGTTCGGTTATCTTCTTACCTCTTACCACCTTCTCAAGAACATCCCTAAGTGCATCAGCACTTTCATCTGTATATTTATCCAGATCATCCGGCACCGTGTCTATGAGCTCATCTACCCTGCTGTAATCGGCCTCTTTCAGTTCCAATCCCTCTATGGCCTTCGTAATATCCTCCGCATAAGAATCTACCAGAGCCTGTTCGTCTCCTTTTTTATCCCGCACAACCGCATCCATTGCTGTCTGAAGGTTTTTCACAGTCTCGTCAGTGTAGATACTTAAATCTCCCGGCACATTTGCAAGCGCTTCATCGACACCTGAATAATCTGCCCCCTTAAGTACTAAGCCTTCAATGGCGGCCCGGATATTCTCGGCATACTTATCCACCATAAGCTGCTCCACGTTAGTCTTGTCACGAACAACAGCCGCTATAGCCGCCCGCAATACTTCCACACTCTCATCCGTGTATGCGTTTAATTTTTCAGGTACCTCTGACAAGGCCTCGTCCACCTGAGTGTAATCCGCCGGATTAATAACCGGTTCACTATGAGTGTCCACCTCAAAACAATTGGTATCTACCAGGCTCAGATCCAGGATCCCGGGGTACTCCAGATCTATTCTATGTGAATAGGTCAGAGGATTGTTCTCACTGTCAACCATATGAAGCATGATAATACCGTAGGTACGGTCCTTGCGCCAGAAGTCATCAGACTGGCTTATCTTAAAGGACCCCTTAAGCGTACCGTCCTCTGCCGGGGTCAGTATAACTTCCTTCTCCCATATACCACCTGTTTCCAGGTCATCATCTTCCAGGGTAAGTTCTATTTCTTTAACATGCACAGCTCCCTGACCTGTCACGGTTGCCGTAACATTTACCTTATCTCCGAAGTAAGCTTCTTCTTTGTCAAATCGCACTGACTCTATGCGCAGATCGGATACCTGACCCGTAGCACCGCTTACGGTAAAACATGTAGTATCGTCCTCATAATAGGATTCATTACCCAGGAAGTCATATGCAAATATAAATCCGGGACAATATTCCTTATTCAGCCACTGATTGCTTATACGTAAAGTCCCCTCAAAAGCCCCTGCTTCATTTGGTAAAAGGGTAACCGTATCTCCGGGATTGTAGTGTATGAACAACTCTTCATCAGGAGCCTGCGGATGAAAGCGGACCCGCATGTAGTCCACTCCGGACGGATCCTGCGCCGTAGCCGTAATCTTCACTTCATCCCCCGGGGAAAGATTTGCCTTGTCTAATTTTAAAGACAGAATCTTAGGCCCTTCCCTGTCTTCAGAAGTGCCGCTTATTTCTACTTCAACGTCTGTCTCTATTTCATCTTCGTAATTGCCCCATTGGTCCATAGAATGGAAATAAAGCACATACTTTCCGTTTGGCCATCTGTCAGAAACCTTCAGGTCTTTATGGAATGTGCCATCGGGCAGACGTTCCATTTTGTTCAAGAAATCATAATCAATATAACCTGCATCATTTTCTTCATCATAAAATTCATAAGCAGCCTCTATGAGCTCTCCATCCTCTCCCACACGGTAAAGCTCATAATATATATGATCTATGGCGCTGTCGTCCTCAAAGCCTGCTTTAATTTCCAATATATCTCCGGGGCCGGCCTGATCTTGATCGCATGTCGCCCACAGAAAACGGGGCGCATCATAGTCCTCTTTTGATTCGGATACCACAAAAGGAATACCTGTTTCTATGTTGTCAGTATTACCCAGAGCGTCTGACACAACCAGACGAATATCATATCCTGAATTAAACCAGCGGTTGTTTACAGGTATCTCGCATCTGTAACTGCCGTCATCCTGAATATCTGCTCTTATGGTTTTAAACGGGTCATTGCTGCCCTTTTGATAAACATTTACCGCAGCAGATAAAATATCGCTTTTGTCATAAAGTTCAAAGGTTACAACAGATGTATCTCCCGGCTTCAAATTGGTTCCCGAAATATCTATACTCTTAAGCACCGGCGCTTCCCTGTCCTCTTTTGAATTGGATACAACAAAGCCGATAATAGGAGGCAGGGCAGGTGTTGACTCTTTTGTGTAGACAGTCTCATTTCCCAACGTATCTGTCAGTACAGCCTCACACACAGTATATCTCCCGTTAAGCCATGTGTGGTCAATAGCTGTATTTCCTTTAAGTACTCCGGCCTCATCTGCAGTTACGAAAAGTTTGTTTTTCTTTTCTCCGTTTTCATGCTCAAGGGTAATGACCGCCCGCCTTACCCCTGATGAATCTCCGGCATCCACAAAATAATTCATGCTGATGTTCGTGTCTGAACCGGTCTCTTCCTTTTGAAAATGTACATTTCTAAGTACAGGTCCCTGCCTGTCGTCATATTCATTGCTTATGAAAAGCGGAGATGTTTCTACTTCATGAAGATTGTCATCTTCTGCGTAAAACTGTTTATTTCCCGCCTTGTCTATAACCTCTATCCTGGTGATGGTATAGACCCCTTCTGACCATCCGTCCAGATCTTTCGCTATAGTCTTTTTTCCATCTTTAAAATGAACACTGTGTGTCTGGCCATCTTTGTTTTTAAAGGTGACAAACAACTCTTCCAGCTCACTATCATGGGACACATCTGCACTTATCTGCACGTACTCTCCCATACGTACCTTATCTCTGTCAAAGGATACGGATCTTACCTCAGGAGAATTGTAATTTTCTCCGGAACCGCTAACCTTAATTTCATCTATCGATACACCGGAAGCATCGTATTCTTTAACAACACCGTCGGTGCCGCGCAGTAAAACTTTTTCTATTTTGTGACTACCGTTACTCCAGTTGTCACCTATAGTCACGACCCCTTCGAGAACGTCATTTTCCCCATAACGAAGATAAATCTGTTCGGATCTGCCGGGATTTATCTGAACCTCCAAAATAACCGAATCTAAGCCTACATCCTTCTTTTCTGAGAGAGCACGGATACGTACCTGCTCTCCCGGTCCGGCGCTCCCGGAATCTTCTCCATAGTCCACAACGATACGGTCAATCTTGAACTTTTCCTCATCCGGCACATCCGCCAGCCTGAGATCCGGAAGACCGGCGAGACCATCATTTCCCTTTTCATCTGCCATAGCAACAACAGGCGATAAGGTACCCGCAACAATACCTGTGCTTAAAACTACTGCCATAATACCGCCTGTCAGGAATCTTATACTATTTTTCCCTTTCTTTTTCATCACGACCTCCATCCTGCGCTATATCGCGTATGGTTTTTATCATGCTCTTCTTATTTTAACACATTTTAAAAAATAAACATATTAAATTTTTGTCAGTTCTTTATTTTTGTCAATAAATTGTATTGTTATGATCTGTGTCTCTCAAAACTTCCGCCGTCTTTTGTAATATAAGACTTTCATTCTTTCCAAGCTGCTGCTTTTTTTCCCCGGGAGAGCAAATATGGGAAACGGGACAGTTTTTCAGGCGGTAACAGCTTGGAAATGCCGGACAATTATCACATATCTCCCCGCTCTCCATGGGCTTTTTCCATTCCCGTATCATTTCATCGTCTTCATTATATCCGAAATCTCCGCCAGGCTGCGGTTCGCAGGCTTCAGACAATCCCTTTGGGACTTCTATACTTCCTATGGTTTTATCATATATATGATGCTCACATTTTATAATATCTCCAATGGGACTTATGCCTCTGTGAGCGTCATTGTCCGCCATACACCCGGATATCCTGAGTTTTATAGCCTTATAGGATCTTGACTCAAGTCCTCTTTCACGGATCATTTCGGTAAGAATATCCGTATTTGTAATGAGTTTTTCTTTTTCCCCGTCATCTTTTTCCATATCTTCAAAAAGAGGACTTGCATAGACGTTTATTTTTTTTCTGTCGGGCAGAATATCCGCCATTTCAGAGATTTTATCCAGAAGTTCCTTAAGATCTCCGAAATTATCTTTAGTCAGATTGAGTCTTATATTTACACGAACTCCCGCCCCGGCAAGATCTTTGATATTTCCCATAACCCGCCTGAAGGGCGACTCTTTATCTTTCGCGACTTTGTAGGCTTTTACCCGGTTATAAACTTCCTCCGTACCGTCCAGGGTTATCTGTATATTATTCAGATGCCAGCGTTCTTTTGCTCTTATTATCATCTCATCATCAAAAAGATAACCGTTGCTGGTCATAACCGAAATGTATTCCATACCTGCCGCACTTACACCGCTGCAGATACGGTCTATAACCTCTGTCCCCATCAGCGGCTCTCCCCCGAACCACGCAAGAGTCACTTTTTTTTTGCCGCTTTTTTTGATTATATACTCTGCGACTTTATCAGCCGTTTCAAGGGACATATCATGTTTTTTTATGCCGGCTTCATAGCAGTAAAAGCACCTTGCATTACAATCCGTGGTTGTCAGTATTTTAAATGACGTGACCTCTTTTTTTGTATTCATCAGCCTTAGGGCACTACGTAACTGGTGTACTGTCTTTTTATCATCATGATCATATGGCACAAAAAACAAACCCTTTACCAGGTGCTCCATATAGTCACGAAAATCTTCTTCCGGTTCAAAAAAAAGGGTTTCTCCGGTAATATAATTGTGAAGTATGGTACCTCTTTCAGGCTTTCCAAATATTTTTAAATGAGACTCATTTTCTTCATCGACTTGTATCACACCGACCCATTTAAGGAAACGGTACTTTATTTTGCCGTCATAGACTTTTGAACCTGTCAGCTGCATGATAACTTTATCGGGTGGATTAATTATTTTCATGGAATGTCTCTTTCATATTTAGGCTGCGGTGATATACAGAATCTGCTCCTATTCTTCCCAATGCCTTTGATATAAATGTAGCAGTTATTTTATATAGCTCCTATACCCTGAAGCTTGTCCAAAACCTCATCCAGGTCAGATGCCATTTTTTCTTCGTCGCCTTCATATGTATCTTTAAGCTTTTGAAAGATTTCATCTCTTGTGGTTTCTTCTTTCAGACAGTCTACCACAAATGCAGCCGTCTCATTGCTTCGCACTATCCCTCTGAAATTACTTTCCTGCGGATCCACCGGAACAAGCACCTGACCGTCCTCAATGGTTTGTGTGTAAAAGCCTTTTTTTAATTTCATGATAAGCCTCCTGCTGTTTTTTCTCATGACAGTATAGCGAAGATGCAGTAGTTTTTCAACGTACAGGCAGACGCCTTCTTCCAAAAGCAATTATACCTGCGTAGTAATTCCTATATTTTCGGCACCAAGCGGCAGCGAACGTGGCAAAAACACTTTCCGAATCCGGCGTATGAATATCTCTATTTTCGACGTTAAGCGGCAGCGAACGTGGCAAAAACACTTTCCGAATCCGGCGTATGAATATCTCTATTTTCGACGTTAAGCGGCAGCGTGGAGAAAATATAGATATTCATACGCAGGATGTATTAAACACATCATCCTCCCGCTCGCGTACACCTCTCCATCTAAGGAAATACCAATCAAGAAAACATCATCCGCGGCACCGTGACTTTCCGGTTCCGGCGTATGAATATCTCTATTTTCGACGTCAAGCGGCAGCGTGGAGAAAATATAGATATTAATACGCCGGATATCAGTACAACTCATCCACCTGACGCGACGCCTTCACGCCTAATAAAAAACCACAGGGTCATTTGCAGCCCTGTGGTATCTCTGACTTTTTAAATGTCATAAATAATATGTGTAAATGATCACTGAAGTCCCAGGAGTTCCAAAACCTTATCCTTGGAAACCCTTCCGATGGATGTCTCCTTTAACTCTCCATTCTGAAAGATCATAAGAGCAGGTATACTCTTTACTCCGTATTCTACGGCCAGATCTCTGTAATCATCCACATCAACTGTACCGATGATCTCTTTATCCTGCTCTGCAGCTATCTTCCCAAGTATAGGAAGCATAAACTTGCAGGACTCGCACCATGTAGCAAAAAAATCAACCATAACCGGTGTCTCTGACTGTATGAATTCAACAAAATTATCAGGTGTAAGTACTTTTAATTCCATATTTTTTCTCCTTTTTTAATTTTTAAACATCTTTTAAGCCATGATCCTGTTATC
This sequence comes from uncultured Clostridia bacterium, assembly GCA_946626755.1. Lineage (GTDB taxonomy): Bacteria > Bacillota > Clostridia > Lachnospirales > Lachnospiraceae > UBA4285. Next base: position 17,410 of record CAMOUW010000003.1, on the reverse strand, counting down.
ATTCTGAAAAAAAACTTAAATCTCACATTCTCTAAGTTACAATAAATTATAAAAACAGAGGCCGTGAAAATGTCACTCTTCTTTGTGCACTTCCACAACCCCTTTGGTAACTACAGATCAGCGCAGCTTTTTCAGCTCCGATGACGATCAGATATCACAACTTGAAAATCCGGGCTTGCAGCCTTTCTCGTCAGATGACTTCTCCGGTGTCTCATTTACCGGCTCACCATCGATGCTGCAGCTTGAAAATCCGGGCTTGCACTTAACGTCACCGTCTTCTGCAACTTCCTCAGCTACCTTCTTTTCAACTGTTTCTTCCTCGCCGTCTATGCTGCAGCTGTTAAATCCGGGTTTGCAATCCTTTTCGTTAGCCATAATAACTGCCTCCTTTAAATTTAATCATATTTACTAAAAGGGCTCACCTGGGGAAAATGAAACCACCCCCTGCACCCTTCAGATATATTCTAATTGTAATTCTATATGTAATCATTGTCAAGCACCGATAACAGGAAAAATGTGATTTTTTGATAAAATTTTAACATCGGTTTTCTTGAATTTTTTATTGACATCTTTTTTTTATGTTTGGTAAAATATTTTAGTATTATTCTTTAGGATATATCAATTAATTATCTTTATGATTAATATATATTTTTATCAATCTGCAAAACATTTAATTAGACCAACAAGAAAAGAGGCACTTTATGAGAGTCATTGTTGCTGAAGACACACAGGCTGCTGCTGCAGTAGCGGCAGATATTATCGAAAAAATAGTGCGCGCAGAGCCGGACTGTACTCTGGGACTGGCCACAGGATCATCTCCCGTAGCCATGTACCGGGAGCTTATACGCCGTTGCAAGGACGAAGGACTGGATTTTTCCGGTATACACACGGTAAACCTGGATGAATATGTAGGTCTTGACGGATCTCATGAGCAGAGCTACAGGTATTTTATGAATACCAATCTTCTCGACCATATAAACATAGATAAGTCCAATACCTTTGTTGTTAAAGCCACCGGCGACATCGAGGAAAATCTCAAGGAATTTAACGACATCCTGGACAACACTGATATCCGCATTCAGCTGTTGGGCGTGGGCCCGGACGGACATCTGGGTTTTAACGAACCCGGAGCCGTTCTTTACGACAAGGCTCATCAGGAGACCCTTGATGATTCCACTATAGAAGCCAACAAAAGATTTTTTGAGTCCAAAGAGGAAGTTCCTACCAAAGCTCTTACCATGGGCATGGGCAATATCATGCGCGCCAAAGAACTGCTCATGATCATCGGCGGAAATAAAGAAACAGCCGCAAGAAAGCTGCTTACAGAGGAAATGATCGACCCCCTGTGTCCTGCAACCTTCCTGCGGCTCCACAGAAATGCAACTGTTATTATAGAAAAGGAACTGGCTGACCGGATCGGATATAAATACTGATCGAAGTCCATATAATTTTTAAGCCCTTATCCGACAAAAATCACGCCGCCTCACCCTTGATCAAACTATTTTCTAAGGAGTAACTCGGCGTGATTTTTTAATTCACATCTATCTTGAAATCAAACCTCCCGGCTATGGCCCGGAGGTATTTTTCTTTATGAGAGGACGCCAGAAGCATGGGAGCTGCAGCATCCCTGCCACTGATATTAAACATAAAAGGATATTCTTTGAACGCCTTTGTGTAGTCATCCACAAAATCAAGAATCCCCTTTTGTATGCGTTTTGCGCCTTTTACATTGGCATCATGTTCTCCAAAGGTCAGACAGATATACTTATCTCCCGTCCGTATGATCTGTTCTCTGTCATCTTCAGATTTGTAATCCGGAGTTTTTATTCTTTTATCTCCTTTTGATACCATCTCAAAGCCGGTAAACTGCCTTGTTGGCGAAGATAAAAGAAGTTCCCAGAAAACATTGTATCCCTTGTTGGGATCATGCTTTTTCATGATGTCCCTGTTCAGAGACTGGGAGAAGATGTACGGGACGATGCATCCCTGCTGCAACCAGGTCTCAGCCGAATCCGGCTCAGTGTTGTGAGGTGTATTGGTTCCGGCAACTATACCCGTAACCTCGCAGGACAGTCCCCATTCCCTCTTTGAAAGAAATGCCAGGGATGCGGCTCCGCTCCCTGCCCATCCTATATCTACGACCGCTGCTTTTTTAACGCCTTCAAATTCATGTGAATAATACTCTTTAGCCACCTGATCCATTTCTTTATATGAATCATTTATCCTGTCAAATTTTTCTATAAGAAAATCCTTCAGTTTTCCTACATTTTTATTAGTAAGATAATCGCCGGATCCCACTCCCGCATCCGGACTTTTATCAAGAACACCCATGATCTCGGACAATCCCATGGATTTAAGTATATCCCCTACTTTTATTTTTCTGTTTACCTTGTAATAAATAAATCGTCTGAAAAAATCATAACGGTTATATTTTCTCATCAGCTTGGTGGCAACCGCTCTGGAAATGTATGTATATGACGTATTTTCCCCCGGATAAACGACATCATAAGCTTTCTTCAGAATGTCGCCATCCCTTGAAAGAAACAAGATCTTATCTATCTTATTTTTTTGGCAATAATCATGTATAAATGAAACATATCCCAAAACAAAAAGTCCGCCGTATGTATATCCATACTCATATTCGGGATGATATTTCTTTAAACCATTGTAAATCCGGGCATTTACAACTCCTCTGTAGGCACCTCCCGTGACAGGACTCATATCGTAAGCTCTGTATTTCTTCCCCGATAAATTTACATTTGGATAAAGAATAGCTTCCACTCCTGCTTCTTTTGCCTTATTTACATCCGATGCTTCATTATCTCCTATATGTATAAATTTTTGATGTGCGACTGTAGATCCTTTTAAATCTTTTTTTACAAAGTTATATATATCTCCCTGAGCTTTGCTTTTTCCATGCTCTCCGGACATATAAATCTTAAAGATCCCTTCAAATCCTCTTTTTTCCAGCAGTTCTCTCATATACTCTGAAGAAAGATACATATCGGAGATACATATAATGGTTTTGCCCATTTCTTTGAGCCTCTTAAATATCTCCAGCATAAACGGATTGGCTCTGCAAAAGTAAGCTTCAGTCTCCAGCTCCGCCCTCATTCCTTCCGATGCCGGTATGCCCACTTCACGCTCTATGCGACGCCAGATTTCCTCAAAAGTCACTTCGTTATCACCATATTTTTCACGATGCTCCTGCCTTGCCAAAAATTCCTGCTCTATACGTATGCGTTTAAAATCCATGACTCCGAATTCTAGTCCCATAAAGAAAAAAACATCCGTCGGTTCGGAAAGAGGCCGTAAAAGGAGCGTATCAAAAATATCGAATGATATCACATCATATTTCTTCAGTCTTTCCAAATAGTCCTCAACACTCATATGCGTTTTTGCATTTTTTGCCGATTCACTTAATGTGGTCAAAAGCTTCTCTTCATAAACCTCCACATCTGCCGGCATATCAAACTCTCTTTTCCCCAAAAGATAATACTGAACATTCATCCCGGCAAGTGCGGCATAGGATTTTATCCTGCCTGCTGTATCTGCATTGTCATGAAGGCGGTGATATCTCTGGCGTATACCACTGTGGCGGTTTACCAGGAAGTTGTATATTTTCATTCTCATGTGAATGTCCCTTTCGTAATTATTCATTCTTTGCCGGTTCTGTCACGCAATTGTGCATATTTTTTCACTACCGGACCGATCCTTATCCGGGCTATGGCATCTATACTGCGCCATACGAATTTATAGGATATTTGTACTGTCTTTGCGATAAGCTTCAACTCGTGTATATTTTTTCTTTTCAAGCGTTTGTGCAGCTGCTCCCCATCCACATTCATAAACCACTCAGGACCTTTCAGGAAATGAAGCATACCAAGTATAGTCATATTTATACCGTCATGATCATTTTTATCCCTGAATGACGCCAGCCTGTTCCTCCACTGCTCCAGCATCTCCTCTGATGTAGCCAGACCATATACAGCATTTACTATCATGGTATTTCTTGCATCATAATAAGCAAGTACAGATGAAGCTTTATTTTCCGGGGTGTCATGCTTTACATCGATTCCATTTAATATGATAGGAGTCTGTGCACATCTTATTCCGTATTCTACATCGTCACAATGCAGGAAAAACGGCAAAGGTGTATTTTTTTCCACAAAACTGTAGGGATAACAGCAAAACCACCATCCGCCGTAGATATGGTCAGAACCCTCGCGCGAACTACCGTTCAGCCCCTCAAGGCATTCTTCTTTTTTCATATCGAGATCATGTCCTAAATGCCTGACATATCCCTTATTCCACTGCTCCGACGCAGTATACTGCATCCCCGGCTCTGACAGATCAAACATACGCCCCGCCACAGGTCTTAAACTTTCTTCAGGTTTCAGACCCGCCAGAAGCGCAAAAAGCCTGTACAGACATTCCGCCTCCAGTACCACGTCATCATCCATAAAAATCACATGGGTGATCCCGCTACTACCCGCACGCTTTCGCAGCTCTGTTATCCCACGGGTAAAGCCACCCGTACCACCGGTATTTTTATTGTGAAAAATCTTCAGATGCTTTTCATCTTTCAAAGGCAGCCTGCTTTTGTTGTCCACTATATAAATATCCAGACACCCGTAAAGATGATGAAGATATCCGGGGACTTCTCTGCTAAAAAATGCGGATTTTTTTAATACATTCAGGTTTCTTGCAAGATCCTTTGTACCGTTGAAAGTTGTTATAAGAAGGGCAATACGGATATTGTTTTGTATATCAGTTACATTTTTTTCAGATGTCGTTTTATTCTCATCTTTAATGCTTGTCGATGATTTATAAAAGACATTTTCAAATTTGAATTCAGTTATTGCTCTTATATCAAAATAATAAACCTCATCATCTTCCCCGATCAAAAACTTAAAGCTAAATAATTTTTTAGATTCTGACTTAAGAATTTTTTTACAGACTTCTTCCTCCTGTCCTTTTAAACAGCGTAACAGAACGAGCTCAGCTTCACCGCTATACTCAAACTCCAACTCAAAAGCATCCGCCCCTGTAATGACGCGTCTGTTACCGGCATCAAAAAGATTCATATAGGTATATGTGCTTAATGTACTGCCCGGAGCCATCGTCACATTAGAAGCATTGCACTGCACATCGCCAGCAGATCGAAAAAACATATCCTGTGTACTTTCTTTATTTTTTTCGAATAAAACAGACTGAAGATACATCTCTTTCCCTTTCTTAAAAACAGATCCCGGGCACCACCCATACGATATTTTCAAAAATCCATCTGATCGTGCAGAATTCACCAACGCATCTGTCAACTTTACCGATCACCCATCAACACTTTTGCAAAAACTCAATAATCTTTTATCACATGAGGCTGTGTTGTTGTAACATTAGGCGTCTTACCATCATATCTGTTTCCTGAAAAATTCAATTCACCGATCGCGGAATTTACCAGAACCGATTCCGAATTATCATTTTTAAAAATGTTATCTTTTATCACAACATTTTCTGCAGCAACACTGCGCCCGGATTCCGAGACCATATATATTCCTCCACGTCCGCCTCCGTTTTTGAAGGTATTTCCCGAAATAACAACATTTGAGCTTTTTCCGGCTTCATTATTGAAAGTAACACCATAAAGATTCGTATATGTAAATTCATTATTTGTTATCTCTATGTTTTCGGCTGAATCCAGGCCTATGGCACCTATACCATTCTCCCCCGACAGAAAATGATTGTTTACCGCTTTACAATAACGGCTTCTCCAGTCAAAGGTTATGTGCTCGAAAAAGCCGTTCGAAAATGTACAGTTCTCTACAGTTACATTATCCGGTCCACTGCAGCACACACCTATCTTATAAGTATCAAAAAGACAATCTTTAACCGTGATATTACCGGCAATACTTATGGGGGTAAAATCATATTTATCCGAAATTCTTTCAGAATGAATATGCACGCCCCGCAATCCTGTTTCTATAAATCCGCAGTTAATAATCTTTGTATTGAAATCTACATAAGCACCTTCATCCCTTTCGGTTTTGATAAAAATACAGGAATTGTCTGTTGTCTCCTCTCTGGTATAACTACCTTTAAAAATCAGCGAATCAAAGGTAACATTTTTTCCTTTAAGACGGAATGTCTGAAATCCCGGGTGGGTAAATATCATCCCACCCTCACCTCTGAGTGTCACTCCGTCCCTATTTATGTAAATCGGCTCGGTAGTATTGTATCTTTTATCAAATACCACCTCATCATTATCATTTATGGCAAGTCTCAAGGCTTCTGTATCGTCTGATACTCCGTCGCCTATAGCTCCGTAAAACTGCGGGGTGACTACAAGCTTAGGACCGCTGAAAATCTTCTGGTCCCGGTTAGTATCATTGTATGCTGAAATATACATCCCGTCTGCATTTTTCCCAAGAACTATGCCGGACGCAATGTTTATAAATGAAAAAGATCTATCGGGATTTTTTATTACAGTCCACTTCTGGGAATCCTTGCCATTCTCCGTTTTGAACTGTACAGACGTGTCTGCAGCATCTGCCGCCGTCCAGAGTCCGTCAGAAAACCTGCGAATGGTATATTTATCCATGCCGTAACTTTTTATATAATATCTGGCCGATGAATCATCCCCGGCAAAAGAAACCTCATGCCAACCTTCTTCTATTGCCCCGCGATCATATTCAATAAAATCCATGTATTCAAAAGGAATGGCACCTGTATAGACCGTAACAGGCATATCTTTTTCATCCTTATCATTCCACATCAGATAATCAGAAAAAAGACTTCCGTCAGTATCAAAATAATACCATCTATACTTTTGAGGGTTGTTTTTCTCCGGCAAATACTGCCAGCCTGTTTTGTGTCTGCCGGCTGCATCGTAGTAAAACCACTGCCCGGATTTTTTTTTCCATCCGGGTGCAGTTTCCTGATGAGAGCCGTCGTCGTCCATATCCGTTGCTGCTGTTTCTTCCGGCATCGCAGCCGCATGGGCAATGTTTATAGGAAACAAAACACTTATAAAGCAACTTGCAGTTATCATTATTTTGGGAAAAACTTTCATATTATCGTCCTATCATCCTATTTTTCCACGTAATTTTCTGGGAATCTCAGTTATTGCCAAGCCCAATTTATAAGACTTTGATTTCCTGGTTTCATCTATAACATAGTGAAGGTGTTCTATGTACTCCTGAAGTTTTTTTATCTCATTCTCTTTGTCGGCAATCACGCCATGGCACCCTAAAAGCTCATTCTCCATGGCCACGTATCTTTCTTCTTCAGGAGATCGTCCGTTGCCGAAATACCTATACAGGAATCCGTTCTCATCCAATATTTTGGCATAATCTTCAACTGAGATAACGGCATGTGCAGGCTCCGGCAGCTCATAATACTCTGACATTTCATTGAAATGCTCATTTAGTGTTTTAAGACCATCATGATGCGCCCAGTATTCTTTAACCTTAGCCTTATTATCTACAAAAAATCCCAATTTTTTATGAAAATCAGCTATACTTCCACAGTTAAATACAAATTTTTCTGATGAACAAAGTTCTTGTGCTCCGCCTGCACTACTGCTTAGTATAGGTACACCAAGCGCAACCATCTCGATGGCCACCTGTGGAAGATTGTCCTCCCAAAGCACAGGAATAATCCCCAAATGCACACCTTTGAGGATCCTGGTAAGCTCCGCATGCTTATAACCATGAATTATCTCTACCTTATGAAATCTCTTCAGCTTCCTTCTTATATAATCGTCCTGATCTCTAACTGTAGTAGACAAAAGCACGTCTGTCCTGGCCGCTTTTTCTTTATCAAATCCCGACAAAGCATCAAGCAGGAATGGATATCCCTTTTCTGTATTATTAATATCTGTTCCAAGGAAAGCTATTTTAAAATATTTTGTCTTCTCTGCCAAAGACATTCCTACCTGATATGATGCTATCTTTGTACCTATATAGCCGGTTCGCACAAGCCTGTCATCAATACCGTTTTCCAAAGCGATTTTACGTACTCTTTCAGATACTGCCAGAACCAGATCCATATTGGTATTTATCTTTTGTTTAGCCCTGGTTGCAAAATCAAATAGATATTTACTGTCCTTTATTTCATCAATATCGCCAAGTCCCAGCTGCTCTATCCAGTCAAAACCGTTATAATCCTCTTTATTACCTGCATTTACCAATGCTCTTTTAAGCAGCTCTTTTCGTACACCTCTTTTGTCATCCCTGTTTATGCACTTTCCACAATCTTCCGCCGTATGGTTGGGATCACAGTTCACTTTTTTATCCCTTCTGAAATAAAATCCCGTCATACAGATAGGAACATAATTATGCATAGAATAAATAAATTTTGTACTACTGTATTTTTTCTTCAGATCCAACACATCCAGGGATATACCTTCAATATTGTTAAAATGTACACAATTAAACGGTCCGTTTTTATCTAAAAACTCGTCAAATAAATCTTTTATGTTTTTGTTGTTGTACGCAACTGTAGGATTATAGAACAGCATATCCTGTGCAGCAGGCACCGGCGAGTTTACAAGCTCAAAAGACCGGCATCTGTCCCCATATATATTCCCGGTTTTTCTGATATAAGATTTGGCCTTATTTATATCATAAGCCCAACCACTGCTAAGAAAATACACTTGTACATCCGGTCTGTTGCGAAGTATTGAAAGGATAAGATTACGACAATATACCGTCACACCACCGCCTGCACCGTATGGATTATCAAATGGTACCCAGTTATAGATCAGGATCTTGGCCTGCTTGGGCATAACATCTAAAAGGGGCGAACGGTACCTGTAAAAATGCATTTTATCCCATACATTAAAATCATCGTCTATAATATTCGGATCAAGTTTTGCCAGCATTTTCTGCATAAATGGTCTGGCATAATCTTCGTTATATCCGTAGTGCGGTTCCTGCGTGGCCCCTACAGTATACATAAGTGCTCTGGCATACAACACTTTTCTTGTTTCCTCGTCCAGATGGTGCATCTGTTCAGAAATATCCAGATTTTCTGACATTCTCTCGAACGGTATCTTCAGATCATATCCTATAGACGAAGAGTTTTCATTAGTCTTCCTGTAGCAATAATAAGGAGTCGTCGTCCATTTTATACTTTTTGCCGCATACATAGTCTGAAAGAAAAACGGATTGTCTACCCATCCGCCGCCTTTGGCTTCTTTAAACAATATTTTATTTTCAGTGAGCATCTTTCTTTTATAAATACCTGTCCATATAGAGGGGTGCCCCCATAATATCTGCGGATACTCCCTTGCGGTAAATGCTTTTTTTACCTTAGGCATATTATCACGCTCATGATTCTCCACTCTTGTAATGGTCCCGTTTTTCTCATCATAACAATCCCAGAAATTAGACTTGACCACATCTATTCTGCCACCTTCGGATAGTTCATATAATTCCTCATACATATCGGGTTCAATGAAGTCATCACTCTCCACTATACCGATATATTCTCCCGTGGCTGCCGCCAACCCCATATTCATAGATGCCCCGTAGCCGGAATTTTCTTTATGTATAACTTTTATTCTATTATCAGATTTAGCCAAAGCATCTATTATGTCTTTTGATCCATCTTTAGAACCATCATTTACGCATATTATCTCTATATCCTTTAAAGTCTGGTCAAGTACACTTCTGACACACTGCTTGAGATACTTTTCAGCATTATAAATCGGAATAATAACGGAAATTTTTGCCATAAGTCTTTCCTCTCATTTTTTTATTTTTAATTTGATTATTATAACATAAAAAAAAGGAATGGAAAATCCATTCTATGCTATATCATATTTTAGGTCATTTAAAATATGATATAAAAACACCAAACGACCATCCTGCTACGTAAATGTCGTTTGGTGTTGTTTTATAATCCCAATCCTGTTTTTTACAAAAATAATCCGGATGCTTTTATGTTATTCAGAAAAACGCACAAAATTCTCCGCCCCCATGGATTCTGTGGCACCCGCAAAGATCGTATTCAAATCCTTTATCATATCGCCGTAATTATTCATTATCAAGTAATCCTTCGATGTTCTCCAAACATTATTCTCTTTTACGGCCTTAAATTCTGATATTCTCTCCGAAATATCGGTGAGATCCTTTAATGATTCCGCCTTATCACCATGAGCACTCATGTAAATAATACAGTCGGTATCTTTATATTTTTCAACAAAATCCGCCAGGCTCATCTCTTCCCAGCCGCTTTTTTCCGAATCAGCCAGTGCGTTTTTACCGCCTGCTATATCACCCATCTTAGCGATAACATCTCCGGTACGTCTTACATAAGCCTTATCCTTTTTCTTATTCAGACAAATCATAACAAATGACTTACCCTGAGCCTTTGAGGCATCAACAGTTTCCAAAACGGCTTTTTGCTCATTATAAAATGCTTCGGCTCCCGCCATATTTCCGTACACAGCACCCAGCATCTTTATCCACTCCAAACGCCCTAACGGATCGGTTTCCTGATGATAAAAGGTAATAACCGGATATATTCCCGCCCCCTTCAACTGTTCATATGATTCCTGCCTTGTAACAGAAGGATTTGCAATATAAACCTGCGGATCCTTACTCTTAACAAGCTCTACATCTATTTCCTTAATAGAACCGGAATACACGGTTTTACCGGCTTCCATATTCTGTACAACCCTGTCTATTTTCATACTTTCTTTTGGGTTTGCCGTCAGGGTTATATTATCCGGCAATTCCGGCTGTATATGTGCCAAAAGGTCGATCATTGACTGAGAGTCTATACGGGAGGAAGTCACCGGCTGTTTAATAATAGCCACATCTTTTCCTGTCCCTTCCGGCACATCTTTTCCTTCAGGTACGACAAGAACACGCTGTGAGAATTTATTTCTGTTTATATTTATAACGTAATAACCGTCTTTATAGGAATCTATGGTAAAAAATCCTGATTTTTCCACCGGTATTTCCTTATCAGCCTCCAGACCCTGAACCTGTGTCTCTTGAGCAACTGTTGTTTCCTTTTCTTCTGCGCCCTCATCTTCAGTGTCTGTAACAGCTTCGCTTACGACACTTTCATTGGTCGTTTCATTTTGTGAGTTATCACTCCCACCGCCGAAGGAACCACAGCCGGTAAGAGACGCAACAGCCATTCCTGCTACAAGTGTAGAAACTAATATTTTTTTGTTTAATTTATCCATATTCGTTTTCTCCGTTTATAATAAAACCCTTGATGCATCTTTTTATGACATTTTACAATAATAAATATTCTTTTACAAGATGCTAATTACAACAGATTGTGTCAACTTATAGTTCTATATATAAATGGTGGGTGCGGACATTTCCTTGAACCAAATCCCTTATAATGTCCGTTGTTGATTATGCTGCAATAAGCCCCAGTTTTATTCTGTATTGAATAGGACTCTTGTTTTAATATAAGGCTTATGCAAGTCTCCATTCTGCTCATACTCCTTGAATCACAGTTACAAAGTATGATTAGATGGGGAATATCCCAATTTCCTGAGTAAGGATTCCTAGCCCTTATCATAGTGAATATAAAGCTTTACGGCTTTAAGACGTTTTTCGCAGGAATACATATACGTTATCTTCATATCTTTTTGTTTTAAATGCGTAGTCTCGCAATAGTCAATAATACAGATTATGCCCGTACATCAATAGTGTTCAAAAATTATATATAACGAGATTCTTCGGCGTATCCATTACACTGCTCAATATTATCCGCATTAGGGTGCCTTGCCCACGCAATATTTCTTTTTCTAATGCGGGCAGGATTACCTGCAATGACTACATTATTATCACGAAAAATCCCTTTTACACAAGAATTAGCACCAATTACGCTTCCACGTCCAATAAATGTTTTTTTTCCTGAAAAAATCATTGCATCACGTGCTATCCAAATATGATCTGATAGTTCTAGTCTGCTTTTCTCATAATTATTTATTCTCTTTTTTGTCTTACAATCAAATAAAGAGTGTCCGTCTCCCGTCTGTAATTTCGTATTCCAAGAAAACATACAGTCTGTTCCAATTATTATTTCACCATTTGCATGTGTATTAAAAGAACTTCCGGATCCGATAGTTGTATTGGCTCCGATGAAAATAGACGAATTATTGTGTATATCAATTTTTATTTTAGCTACCTTACAATTTTCATCGATAACAAGTTCACTATCGCTTCCATTTATTATTATGTCTGATGTATTTGTTAATCTAAAACCTTTTTTTATAATTATACGATTCCGCGAACCCATTATTTTTATTTTAAGTGAACCTGTACCGACACTGTCAAATTCCTCAATATTTATTTCATTATTGGTTCCTTCAATAACTACATCTGTATTTTTATTGGAATGACATTTAAACTTATTACCACATTCAGAACTATTTGTATCTCTTCCTTCCGATAGATTGAAACTAATATATGGATAAAAAGCAAAATCATCTCCGGATTTAAAACCCATATTTTCTAAGTGTCTTTTTATGGCACGTCCACCATCATTTAAAACCCGAGCGATAACTACATAATATTCGTTACTCATTCCCTTGAGATTGATGCTGTTATATACTTTTTTATTGTCGATTAAGTCTGTATTCGTTGAGAATATCTTTGCAGATTTTTTGTTATTATTTGAAATGATGGAATATATTTTATCTGACACTCCCAACATTACTAATTCTCTTTTATTTGACCTATGATTTACATAATCAAAGAATTCTTTTTCTATATCATTCATCTTCCAAAGTTCTCCAAAAATCTAAAACACTATGAAATGTATACGTAGGAATGATGTCACTACTTTTAATATCTTTTATAGTAGTTTCACCTGACAGAACACACACAGTATCTATCCCTGCATTTATTCCTGAAGCGATGTCCGTATAAAGTCTGTCTCCGATAACAACCGTTTCATTGATATTAGCACCAAACTTTTCCATAGCTGTTGTTATCATCGTTGGTTGCGGTTTACCAATGAAAACCGGTCTTTTTCCAGTGGCATTTTCTATCATCTGAACGATCGATCCGCAATCAGGTACAAATCCGTATGCCACAGGACACCTCAAGTCCGGATTTGTAGCAATAAATTCTACTTCTTTAGTACTGAGTATTTTACAAGTTTCATTTAATTTCTCAAAAGACAATTCCGTATCAAATCCCACTAAAACAACCTTCACGTCATCGTTACACTTAGTTGTTAGATCAATACCTGCATTTTTCAATTCCTCTATCATAGAAAATGTTCCCTGACAATATATTTTCTGACCTGGAAAATTGTTTTTCAAAAATAAAACCGTAGCTTGGGTAGACGTAAAAAAATTATTTTTGTCAGTTTTTATACCGAGTCTTTTTAATTTTGCTATGTATTCAGTTACTGATTTAGAAGAGTTGTTTGTAATAAAGATATATTTTCCTTTTATGTTTTCAATATAGTTGAGTAGTTGAAGTGTTCCGTCAAAGAGAAGATCGTCCTTATATATAGTCCCATCCATATCCAATAAAAACAGTCTTTTTTCTTTAAGCGGTCTCGCATCTTTTCCCCAATAGTCAACGGGATGATCAACATCATAATCCATTGGATTACACCTCCGGCTTAGGTATTTTTAAATAATGATTCTGCCAAAGAAAGGTCTTCATGGTTGTCTATCTCAACCCACTTTCCCGTTATAGGGCAAGCTGCAAACAATACGTCGTTTAATATATCGTTCAGGGCTACTTCACTCCACATATTCGTTTCTTTTCTGTTCTCGATATATTCCTGACACTTTTTGAAAAACATTTCACCGCCATTTTTCGAAAATTTATAAACATCTATGGAGGCACCTAATGCTTCTTCTTCTGAAATGTCCTTTGATATTTTTACCAGTCTGCCGTTATTCTCAACGACTTTCATCGATTCGTCCAGATAGTTGCCGACATCTGTTGCTATCAAATTATCTTGTTCATTTTCCAACAGCTCTTTAATAATTGAAGCGTCATAAAATACATCTGCATTCATCATTAAAAAACTATTGCCTTGAACCATATTCCTGCCTAAAAAGGCAGAGTACATATTATTTGTAACATCAAATTTTTCATTTTTTATAATACTTATTTCTGGAAACATTTCATGAACTTTTTCTTCCAGTATATCTGCTTTATAACCTGATACTATGGTAATATCTTGTGGACTAATACCATTCTCAACCAAATTATCTATTTGTTTTATCAGTATCGGTTTGCCATTCACAGGCACAAGTGACTTTGGAATGTCATGGGTTATAGGAGCTAATCGAGTTCCTAATCCTGCTGCTAAAATCAAAGCTTTCATATATAGTTGCACCTCCCTTATAGTTCTTCAACTAACTGTTTATAAATCTTCTTCAATCTATCCGTGGACAAGTCGATTTCATGCAAATATGTATACCTGTTTTTTCTCATTTCGGTTGCATTCTGCATACAGAAAATAAAAGTATCTTCATCAATTTCCATTTTTTGGGGATTTACATTTACATCAAATTTATTCAAATAATTGACAACATCATCCTGAGGCATATTTATAAGTTTCAAGACCGCTATGGTTCCCAAAGCGACTTGAAATCCATGGAGATTCTTTTTTTCACTGTAGTAGTCTAAAGCATGGCTGAACAAATGCTCCGAACCGCTGACCGGTCGACTGCTTCCGACAAATGACATGGCTATCCCCGAAAGGACTAAAGAATTTCCAAGTATATTCACAAACTCCGCACAAATAGTGTCAAATCTAGTATTCATTAATACATTTAATGCATTTTTTGACATTAGATAAGCGTAACCATTCATCTCATCTTTGTTTTTGGAAACTGCAAATTCCCAGTCTAAAAGGGAAGTATAATTAGAAATAGTGTCTCCGATACCAGCTTTTATCAATTCTATGGGGCTATCAAGTATAATGTCAGTATCTATTATCAGCATAGAAGGCATTGCACACCCAAGACTTCGAGGTTTACCGTCACGTCTTTTAAGGACAGCTATCGGAGAGGCGATTCCATCATTTGCCATAGTGGTAGGAATGGAAAGTAGTGGAGTTTTGGTCATATATGCTGCATATTTACACACATCAAGTATTTTCCCTCCACCCATAGCAACAATACAATTTATGTCCGTTGCAATAGCCCGGCTGGCAACGCTCATTGCATAATCAATTGTGTTATGATCAACATATTCTTCTTTGATAACCCCCACTTCCTCAATCTGCCTTCGAACTTTTTTCCCATATAGCCTATCAACCGTCGGACCGGATACATAAAGAATCTTTCCGGAAATACCTCTTGAGGAGAGTGTTTCACCAACTAAATCAATATATTGTGATCCTATTTTAAGCAAATTTGACTCGTTCACAGGAAACCTCGCTTTCGGTAGTGATCAGATCAAAGTAAGTACTCGTATTTTTTTATTACTTCTCTTAAAACTATAATCCTGTCTTCAGTCATGTTAAAATGTTTGTGTAACATATCATCAGGAACCGAATAGTAATCTCCGAACATTTGCTCAATATAACTTTCAGGATCATTAGGCGCGAGATATAAACCACCCTCAAATTGTAATTCCTTAAGTGGGAATATGGTATCCTTTGGAAAGAAAACCTTATATCCTTGAGTGCTCTGCACATTATCTAAAGCCCAGATTACATAGTTTTCTTTAGATTCATTTCCATACAAAACTTTAGATTTTTCATAATGGTCCCAAAAAAGATCAAGAAATTCTTTGTCATATCTTTTATTGGGAACTTCTTTATTCCCGTGCATTTTTCTTGATAATTCTAATGATTCACGCCCCATAGCATTTTTGAATTCTCTTAGCTTTTTGACAAAGGTTTGATCAAAATTTTCTGAAAAATCACATACAAAAATGTCCAAACTATAAGGCGTATTTTTAATATTAAAATGTACTTGATAGTTGTGATTCATTGCAGCAGGTTCCGTATGTCTCACAGAACAGAACTCGTCTAGGAAAAATTCATCGTTTCCTTCTAGAGCCTTTTTTAGTTTTGGTATTTCACTCCTCATCATACAAACGTCTGCATCATCATCCCAAGGGATAAATCCACCATGTCTTATTGCCCCGAGCAATGTACCGCCGGTGATCCAATATTCGATATTATTTTTCCTGCAGATATCGTCGAAAACTTTTAATAATATAACTCCGGCCTGTTGTAGTTTTCTAAAATCTCCCGTAGCCGCAGGCATTGCCCTGAAAAAACGTTTTTTATTGTCTGTCTGACTTTCTCCATTGGCGCACATAGAATGCCAAAGCATTAATTGCAGCTTTCCTGATTCGGTGGAGATAATGTTATTCAACTTATCAAAATTTTTTTGAAGATTTGATAATTGACGCTGAAGTCGTTCAATGTTTCGTTCATTGATCACACTCTGTACTTCGGATTTTTCCTTACGCCGATAGCAAATATTAGAACGTACGTGGGTGTCAAAGCATACCATGTCTACCACATTATCCAGAGAGATATCATAAACTACTATGTTCAGCCCTCTAAGATCAATAGAATAATTTATATCCTCGATACGAATGTCAGATAAGTTATTTCTTGTGTATACACTGCTATATAAAATTATTTCTTTATCATTACAGTCAAGGCGAATGTTAAGATCCTCATTGGTACTTGAAAGAGTATCAACAACTACCTTACCTTTGTTAATGAGACCAATATAGCTATGCCCGTGCTTACCAGAAAGATTTGTTGCAATGCCTATTTTATTCAGGAGTTCGGCACTTTCCTGTCTGAAATGCAAGCCCACAGTATCTTTAACAGACAACAAAATCATTACATTTTTTTTTATTTTATTTAATTCAATCAAATAAGTGTCAAAATCTGTGATTTTATCAAGATTATTAGTACCATTCATTCACACTCACCCGCCTATCTTATTTAATAAACCATTGTACTTTGCTTTATTTAACCTTATTTATTATTTCCAGGTGCCATAAAAATGAGTATTACCACTTTTTGCCAAGGCCATAACCTGCTGGCCATCCTTATAAATATAAAAGCTATATCCAGCAGGGAGTTTTCCATTTGTCAGGGTGATCCATTGTTTTTTACCATTTGAATCTTGAACATACCATTTGTTGTCTATCTCCCTGTAGCCTTTCCATCCCGCAAACTTTAAGCCCTTTTTAGAAAAACCCAACTCGGTCGTAGTTAATGTTTTTGTCCATGTTCCATATTTAACTACAGTTTTTAATGATGACGCAGGGCTGTTTTCATCAATGTGATAATTTACTGTAAAACTATTTTCCTGCCATTGACCATAAAAGTGAGTATTTCCATTTTTTGCTAATGCCATAACCTGCTGGCCGTCCCTATAAATATAAAAGCTATATCCAGCAGGGAGTTTTCCATTTGTCAGGGTGATCCA
>CAMOUW010000002.1 GCA_946626755.1 uncultured Clostridia bacterium | reverse complement strand
CGACGGAGTCAGATAAGGAAGTCGCATTTTTTCTTCAATAAGGGATATAACGGGCAATACCGCGATACCTCCGGCTATAAGACCCAGGATCCCGCCTGCAGCGCTTATAATAAAAGCTTCTTTCAGCATCATGCCGGAGAGCATTTTCCTTGAAGCCCCGGCAGTTCTGAGCACCGCAAACTCTTTCTTCCTTTCATTTATAAGCATGGTAAATGTGATCACAAGGATCACCATGGACAGTATCCAGACTATAATGATGAGCACCCTAACCACTGCGGCTATTCCGGAAATGCTGTCACCTGCGCCTGAGATCATATCCTTGGCGCTTTCCGCATTTACCTGTCGCACATGGAGATTTATCTCATTCTTCACGTCATCGGGGTTCACCCCGTCCTTTACCTTTATGTAAACAGCGGATATTATATTGTCCGGATCGTTCCCCGCAAGTAAGTTTGTCCCGTTTCGCACGGATGCCTCAATAAGCTTTTTTATGGTTTCGGTATTGCAATACACTGAGGTGTCCATGCCTGTACCGGTTTTTTCCAGCTTTGAGACCACCCGGCAATCCACATCATAAAAAGTTATGGTGTTTCCCACTGCTCCGTTTATGTCAGATCCTATCACAACATCAAATGTTTCAAGAGGGGTGCCGTAGCTTTGGCGTATCCAGGGAGAAACGGTAAAATCCGTAGCCTCATCTATTCCGATTATCTGGGCTGGCACGGAACAACATCCTGCGCTTAAGGAAACCAGATAATACTGACCGCTTATTTTTTCTATGCCGTCGATTTTTGCGATCTCATCCATAACGGATCTGTCCATATAAAAATAGCTTTGCTTACCCTGCGTGAGCATTTCCTCTATGTCCACCTTCGATGCCGCCTTTGCCGGCGCAACGATCACATCAGCCCCCATACGGGCTTCCAGGCTTTCCAGCCCCCGTGACATTCCCGATACGGCAAATGAACCGCCGAACATCATCAAAGTCATAAATAAAACAATAAGCACCAGCGCCATGCTGCGTGCTTTGTTTCTGATAATATTTCTAAATGCCAGTTTTTTAAATTTCATTATCTTTTCCGCCAAACCGATACAAAATCTTTAAAACTCCTTCTCTTCCCTTGCGCTCGCTACATTTCTCACGATCGCATCTGCAACAGCGATCCCGGCTATCACCAGACCTATGATCATCACTGAGGGTCTCATAACAGTAAGACAACGCATAGTCGGCATTTTACAAAGATCTATAAAATTGCCGGGGATAATGGCAGTCATGATCCCAAGTGCAGCTATGGAAACGGATACATAAGCCTTGGACTTTCCTGACTTAGCGATAATATGAATGACTGACAGCGCAAGTAAAACTATGCCGCAGGCGATAACCGCCTGACCTGCCCAGTGACAAACTCCGAACTTTCCATCCTCATGCACACCGCAGGGTGCAAAGAAAGTACCCACTCCCGCAAAAAGCAAAACTGAAAGTCCCACCATGACAAATCCCGTAACAGGATTACCCCTTTTTGTATATTCCATCTTACAAACTCCTTTTAGTTATCGTACGCTAACGCATAGATATAGTTATACAACGCTAACCGGATTGTGTCAAGTAATCTTTGTAAGGTTTTTTATAAAAAAAGATGCGGATGAATTCATTTCACCCACATCCTTTTATACGCATATTGTTTACGATGCTTAGATTTCAAAAAGTCAGCAATTTTTATTTTATCAGTTTTACACCAAATGCTTACTTTGCATTATCAGGCATCCAGGGCTTTACATCCTTTACGGCCTCTTCGGTGCTTATCACCAATTCGTCGTTATCAAGGTCTATAAGCTCATACTCATCAGACCCCATGCCCAGTTCTTTCATATATGAGAGCTGACGCAGTCCTTTTCGCGACTCGATACGCTCAACCAACGCCTTGCGGTCTTCTTCTTTCAATGAGTACACAAGATCTACAGATGCCTTATCAACAGCCAGTATATCCACAGATCCGATAATACCTATGTTGGGAGTGACTACAGGTTCAGCATGTATGCCTTCACAATCGCATGATACCGACATATTTCTCATGACATTTACATAGGTCACGTTTTCACCGAAATGATCTATGGTGGCTTTTGTGGACTCGGTCATGCGCTCCATAAGCTCTTCTTCTGCTATGCTCCACATATTATCCGATCCTTCTCTTGTATGGATCACGGCTTTACCTACGCGGCCGTCCGCGCATCCGATCCCTATGTTTTTGTTTGATCCTCCAAAGCCTCCCATCATGTGACCTTTAAAATGAGTAAGGGCAACAAGAGAATCGTACTTTAGCATGCCCTCTCCCACAGACATTTCTTTAAACCATTTTCCGCCCTTTACAGGGAGGGTGGCGGTTCCCTTGTCGTCCATTATATCAACAGGGGCAAAATCCCAGCCGTTTACCTTTATGGTCTCAAGATGCTGCTCTGTCGTATAACGGTCACCTTCGTAGTATGTATTTGTCTCCACTATGGTTCCTTCGGGGATATCAGAGGCCAAAAGCTCTTTTACCCACGTTCTGGGAATTATATTAGGCCCGTTTTTTTCGCCTGTATGAAGCTTGACCGCCACTTTGCCCTTTATATTTTCATTTACCTTTTCATAGATTTTTTTAAGACCCCCGGCTGAAAGATCTCTCGTAAAGTACACCTTTGATTTGCTCATGTCCGTTTCTCCTTATTGTGTAATACAAAAAATGTGATGTAAAAAAAACTTTTTAATATATCCTGACTGTATTTTATTTTTCATTTCAGGCTTTGTCAATGATCTAAGGAAAGGATAAGGTAAAAGACAGGGGACAGGGGGTGTCTGAGAAAAGACACACACCCGTACCCTGTCTTTTACCCCCGCCCCCACACGGCTGCCGCATTGCTCCTGGCTATCAGATCATCCACCGGTATCCCTGCGGGGCATATGTCACGGCATGAAAGGGACTTTCCACAGCCCTCGTAATAACTCTTGGAGTAGCTGCGTTTCATATCCTTTCTGTGTCCGTTTTTTTCCTGCTCATCAAGTATTCTGTACATATTTACCGGGGTTACGGCTCCCGTAAACCTCCCTCCGACCCTGAAGTTGGGACAGACCTCCAGACAGCATCCGCACATCAGACATTTGGCGGAACCGTATCTGTACTCATGGGTTTCGGGCTTCATCCGTGCATTTCCCTCAAGCCACAGGCTTATTTCTTTCAGGCTTTCAAATATAAAGCTTCTGTCTACAGTCAGATCCTTTACGATGGGAAACTTGCTCAAAGGCTCCAGGGTGATCTCGGGGCTTTTAAGCTCATATAAAAAGAAGGAACAGGCCAGGCGCGGTATGCCGTTTATCCTCATGGCACAGGCGCCGCATTTTTTCACAAAGCAGCTGCATTCCCATGTGATCTTTTCGCAGGTTTGGCCATGTATATCCACAAGTCTTTCCTTTGAATTCAGTTCATATAAAAGCTGCGCTACTGACGCCTTCTCATCACCTGTATATTCAAATATCTGATAGTCCTCAGGGCGTCTTTCATTGAAATCCCTTCCACGGAACACTTTAACCTGCACCTTCATTTTTTATCTCCTTAAAACAGTGTTTTTGCAAAACTCTTCCCTTATATCCGGATGATCCTCGCGAAAATGCGCCCCTCTGCTCTCCCTGCGCTCCAAGGCGGCACTGCACATCGCCTCCCCCAGGCGCGCTAAGTCACCTTCTAAACCACGTATGATCTCAAGCCCTGCCTGAAGCTCCTTTTCGTTTCTCACCACTCCCATGCATTTACCCAGTGTGCGCTGCAGCAATTCCCTGTCTGCATCGGATATAAC
Organism: uncultured Clostridia bacterium; assembly: GCA_946626755.1. Lineage (GTDB taxonomy): Bacteria > Bacillota > Clostridia > Lachnospirales > Lachnospiraceae > UBA4285. The sequence continues at coordinate 74,245 of CAMOUW010000002.1, read as the reverse complement.
GCATTTACCCGGCAGATCATCGTAAATGTGCGCCGATCCTGATGCAAATGTACTCTCCTCACTGTACTTACAGGCGTTTTCCCCGGCTACTCTTCCGCCGTATATGGCGCCGAGCAAAGAATTACCGCCCAGCCTGTTGGCCCCGTGATAAAGACCGCAGCATTCTCCTGCCGCAAACAGTCCCTGTATGTTTGTCATGTGCTGCCTGTCAGCGTTCAGCCCGCCCATAAAATAATGTATGCCGGGTTCCACGGGAACCGGGTCCTTTCTCAGATCCAGATTCAGATAGGTGATGCAGTCCTCCACTATTCCGGAAAGCTTTTTTTCCATAATATCATCAGGCAAATGTGTCATATCAAGAAATACCGGAAAATTTTTTTGGACATTCCATATCTCCCTTGCGGTTATGTCTCTGGGCATAAGATTGCCAAGCTCCGGGTATTTTTCCTCCATGAAATACCACTTTTCCGTTTCTTTCATGGCAAACAGCCTTCCCCCTTCGCCTCTTGCCGCCTCGCTTATAAGCATGCGTTTTCCCCCGCTTGATACGGTGGTTGGATGGTACTGTATAAACTCAGGATTAGTGATCTCTGCTCCCAGCCTGTAAAGCTCTGCTGCCGCCTCCCCTGTATTCAGCTTTGACCCGGTGGTGTTTCCGAAAAGACCGTGCATGCCCCCGGTGGCAATGATCACGGCAGATGACTTGAAGCTTAGTATCTCTCCGGTGTAGTCATCTCTTATGAGACATCCTGCGCATATTTGTCTGTCGGGTGTCGTAAAGGTAAGTGTCTCAAAGGAATGGTTCATAAGGCGCGTGACCATCCCGGATGCCTCATATTTTCTTACCTCATCAGTTAGAGCCGTCATGATCTGCTTGCCGGTATCGCTTTTTGCAAATGCCGTTCTTTTCTTTTTTTGTCCGCCGAAATTTCTTAAGTCCGGATCACCGTTTTTATCAAGATTAAAGCATACCCCCATGTCTTTAAGGCTTTTTACTATTCCAGGTGCTGCCTCAGTCATGCCTCTTACCGCTTCCCCGTCGGCAAGAAAGCATCCTGCTTTCATGGTGTCCTGAAAATGCTCCTTGGGGGAATCAGACTCCCCCTTGGTGTCCAGTGCCGCATTTATCCCGCCTTCCGCCATGACCGACTGGGCTCTCTGGGCGGGGGCTGATGAAACCAGAACACATTCTTTTGAGCGAAGGGCACACTCCAGCGCGGCAGACAGACCCGCAAGACCGGAGCCTATTATAAGAATTTTTTCTTTTTCATTCCTCATCTGAGATTTCCTCACTGCACCTGCCACATTATGTAATAAAATATCACTGCTCCGGAAAAAAACAAAACCAGGACCGACAGGATCAAAAAAATATCCACCCTTCGTTTTTTGTGCTTTATCACTCCTTTTGCTATAAGAAGAGGTTTTACATTTACAAATATATGCACAAAAAGAGCTGCTATCAGCAAAAGCTGGGCTATAAGCTTAACAGTAGTAAATTCAAACAATACAAAATTGCCGTTTATTTTGGCTCCGTAGGTTCCTATATGAAAAAAGATCAAAATAAGAATAGCCAGTCCGCTGGCGCGTCTGGTCCAGAATAAAGAATTTTGCTTCAGATAATTATCTCCGTTTTTCTTTGAAGCCCTGAAGGTCTGTATTGTAAGGATAACGCCTATCACGGTATGTGCCGCCAGCACACCCACTCCGATCCAGGCAAGTGTCTTTCCCGAAATGATCCCGTTGACACGCAGAAGCTGCAAACTGCCAAGGATCCCGTGCAGCAGGAAAATGCCCAGAAGAATTACGGAAAGAATGGTATTGAGTTTTCTCATTGAGCCTGTCCTTTCATATTTTCCGCGTCCAAAACCGAAAATTCCGAGTGCTCAAGGGCTTCTGCCTCTATAAAGCCCCTTGTGGAAATAAATGAATCATACTTTCCCGCCAGTATACGGGACCTGAGCATCATCCGGTCATATATACGAATACTAACATTTATGCCCTTGTTCTGCAAATTTTCACTAAGGTTCCCAGCAAAATCGATCAGTGCCTTTTCATCACCGGCTACGGCTATTGTAAATGACACATCCTCCTTTAAATGCATTTCCTCACTTCCCGACAAGGCAGCCTTTGCGATATCCCTGTTTTCCGTTAGTTTAAAGCAATCAGAGTCAGTGTTCATGACAAAAATGTAGCTTCCCTCCAGCTTATCATTTTCCGACACCCTTTTAGTCGCGCCTGTTATTCCGTCAAGAAAAGAAGGCGGCCGGTAAGTAAAAAAGCCGATGCCTGTAACCGCCGCCACTGTACATAAAACTATGATAATTTTTCTTAAAAGTCCGTGTTTCATATTGCCATGCTTTCCGAAACATTTTTACTGCGCCGCTTTTTGTAATGCAGACTGTACCGCCTCCACAAACTGGTTGTAGGAAATAGTTGCTCCGGAAACAGCATCCACTTCCGTAAGACTCTGGACCTTCATATACTGCTCTGCGTAGCCCTTGCTTGCTTCCACCGCCTTCTGCGCCTTTTCATAATAAGCCTTGTTGGAGGCCTCTCCGTTTATCTTGCCGTAATCCTCCGTATACTTACTGTTTCCGTTTTTTTCAAATGTTTCAAAAACCACATTTTCTATGGCATTATTTTCGCCTATGGTAAGGCTGACCGTAGCGTATCCGCCGCCCTCCTCATCATTTTCACTACTCTGTCCGGTGTAAGTGCCGGGCTTCAGAGATGCCGTCTTGTCATCAACCGTCTGCCCGCCTCCTGCACATCCGGCCAGGGCAAAAGCGCCTGCTGCTCCTGCAAAGATCAAAGATATTATTTTCTTGTTCATTTTTTTCTCCTTTTTTTATTTTTTATTCGGATACATTTTAATCATTTTATTTGGATTACCTCACTTCGACAGGCTCAGTGAGCTCTGGTTGCTTAGATTGCCTCACTTCGACAGGCTCAGTGAGCTCTGGTTGCTTGGATTTGCTCACTTCGACAGGCTCAGTGAGCCCGTTGGCGTGTTCCCTGAGCAATCCCGGCTTTGCCGGGTAGTCGAAGGGAACCTATCAAAAAAGCCTCTTCTTTTTCTAAATTAAGTTGTTCTTTAAACGTATTACCTACCTTCTCTTCGGCTTCCCGTACTGCCCCAGTCCGCCTTTAGCCGCATAACCTTCCTCTTCCGGTGCATTTGCCCCGGAATCTCCAAAAGCCTCATTTTCCACGATCTTTGCAAGCCTGCCGTGCTCCAGCACAATAGTCCTTTGGGCCTGCTCCGCCACCTCTATGTCATGGGTGACCACTATAAGCGTGGCGCCCTCATCATGGAGCTGCTTAAAAATCTCCAGCACCTTCTTTTCATTGGCCTCATCCAGATTTCCCGTAGGCTCATCCGCCAGAATGAGCGCCGGATAATTAATAAGTGCCCTGGCTATACAGCATCTTTGCTGCTCACCACCCGAAAGCTGGGCAGGCAAATGTCTCGCCCTCTCTTTAAGACCCACTCTTTCCAGGGCTGCAAGAGCCTCCTTTTCATCCGGCATACTGTGGTAATACTGGGCAACCATAACATTCTCCACTGCCGTGAGGTAATTGATAAGATGAAACTGCTGAAAGATCAGCCCTATCTTATCCCGGCGGATATTGGTAAGATTTTTATCCTTTTCCTTTGTGATATCCACGCCATCAAGGATCACCGTACCTTCGGAAGCCGTATCCATTCCCCCTATGATATTCATAACCGTACTCTTGCCGGATCCTGAGGGTCCCATTATCGCCACCCATTCGCCCTTTTTGACATTAAAGCTTACATCATCAAGAGCCTTAAGATTTCCGTATATCTTAGAAACGTTTTTTACTTCAAGAAGATTCATAAAAATTCTCCGTTTTTTTTATAAGACCATAAAAGGTCTGTGTTAGATCTATACTGTACTTTTGATGCTTCAAAACCTGTCACTCACCCTTAAGCACCAGCGCCGGATCCACGTCCGTAGCCCTTCTTACTGGAATAAGGCATGCAAGGATAGTAACTCCTGCCGAAATCCCGAGGGTTATGGGGATAAGAACCGGATGGAAGAATACCGTCCTGGAAAAGACATTCAGACTCACCGCGTGGGCAAACAAGAATCCCAGGCCTATTCCTATGCCTCCTCCGAAAAGCCCGAGGAAAAAGCCCTCTCCCAGGAAATCCCCGGTTATGCTTCCGTTTGACGCTCCCAGCGCTTTTTTCAGGCCGATCTCCTTTCGTCTTTCCACAACCACGGCCATCATGGTGGTAGCCACGGTCACCATGGTCAGACCAAGCACGACTATGGTAACAAGAAGCACCAGAGCCTGAAGCTTTGTAAGCACCGTTCCTTCAGACTCGGCAACCCTTTTCACAAGCCTCGGGGTCACTCCCGGGTTTTCGGATCCTATTTTGTCAGAAAGTGCTTTCAGCTCCTGCGCAGACTGCCGGATACTGCACTCGAAAACATCATAGCCTTCCTTAGTGCCGCTTATTCTTTCCATATCAGCCACAGACATAAAGACGTATTCCTCTTCATTTCCGCCGGTCTGCAATATGCCGGCCACGGTAAATGTAAATTCCTCCATCTTGTCATTGCCCGTTTCTATCTTTATGAAAATTTCGCTTCCCTCTCCTGCGCCTACGGTATCGGCCAGATCCTTGCCGACAAGCACTTCACCTTCCCCTGAGGGAGTGTTTCCTGTTATATACCAGTAGGGCGCTGTTTTTTTCACCTGTTCAAAATCGGTTCCGGCAGCCATAAAGGGAAGCTCATTTATCCTGACATTTTCATATCTGAAGGGAGTCATGCCCACCAGATCATTTTCGGGTATGGATCCTTTTAGTTTATCTGCAGTCTCATCCGAAATGCTTTCGCCATCCTCCGAGGGGAGAAATATCATATTTGCCCCGTAAGAACGGAACTCCTGTCCCATTTGCTGCGGAATATCTATGTAAATGGTGGCCAGTCCGAAAAATATGGTGGCTCCTATGGCTACCGCCAGCAATGCAATGATCATTCTTGATCTCCGCCGCATAAGGGAGCTTGTTATCATGCGGAGATACATTTTTCTCTTGTTCATAAAAATCATTCCTTATTGTCAACTGTTTCGAAAGTGTTCGCGCCTTTTTAAACTCATGATCAGGTATCAACGGTCCCCCTACCTTCCATGCAGCACCTCTGCGGGTCTTAGACGCAGAAGATATCTTATGGCCGGCAGGCTTCCTGCGATGGTCACCACAAAAACGATAACCGCCACTATGGGGATGACCATAGGCTTAACGGATATGGCAGAGCCGAAAACCGTATGCCCTATTATCTGGGCAAATCCAAGTCCGGCAAAGTATCCGGCCACACCTCCCACAAGAGCCGTCAGCAGTATTTCCGTAAGCACCAGCCATGAAACCGCGCCGCTCTGTCCCCCAAGCGCTTTGATAAGTCCTATCTCTTTACTTCGCTCCATTACGCTTGCCGTTACGAGATTTGAAATACCCAGAGCTGATCCGATAAGGCTTAAAATGGTTATCAGCAGCATAAGAAGTCTGGTTTTATCAAGGATGGCTCCTTCTGATTCTGCTACCTGCCTCACCGCCTTTGCCACGCTGTCTGTCATAACCTCTTCTATCTGGTATGCGATAGAACTGACATAAGCCGTGCAATACCAGGTCTCCATATCTTTAACAGACAGACTGTCCGGATTTTTGGCGGCTCTTCTGGAAAGCTCGTTGTCCGGAGTTGTAAGAGCGCTTACGTCTATACTGCTTACTGCCCCGTCCCTGCCGGAAAGTTCCTGGGCTGTTTCCAGAGGAACATATATGCATTCATCGGAATCATCTCCCGCATTAATAATGCCCTTCACCGTAAGGTCCCGCTCTCCGTTTTGCGATGAAACCCGTATCGTGTCACCCACATTTACAGCTTCTTTTTTTGCAAGGGCAGATCCCACCATTGCCGTATCCGTCTCACTGTCCTTAAGCCACTCCCCTTCCACATCCCACCAGGTCTTCATCCTGTTTATTCCTGTGGTAACGCTCTCTCCCGTGGGAAGATCCATAGTATAATCAAACCACGTACCGGTAAGCTTTGCCTCTTTATCGTTAAATGTCACATTTGTATTGAGATAAGGCGCATAATCAACTATATTGTAAGCCCAGAAGATCGTCTTGATATTTCCGAGCTCCGATTCCTTGAGATACTGCCCCGTTTCCTCACCACCATCCTCTACATCATAAAGATCGCTGAGAAGGGAAGCCTCCTTGGGGAGCACCGTTATATTGGCCCCGTAGGTCTTGAGCTCACGGTTTACCTTATCCCCCACATCAAACATTACATTTATCATGGCTGTAGCAAGAGAAGCGCCCAGGGCTATAGTCACCGCGATCATGATCATTTTTGTTTTCTGACGGAAAAGCGTACCCCGTACCATTCTCCAAAACATAATCAAACCTGCCTTTTTATTTATTTGCTGAATCTGGACTTTTCAGCCTCCAGATCCCCTGTTTTGATAACCATCTGACCGTTTGCCATGGTGTAGGCAAGGGGAATGGGATTACATCCGCCCTTAAAGCCTATGGTGGATTTGTTCATCACCACATCACAAAGCTTGCACACCACCTGGCCGTCTCTTTCGTAATACCCGGTTTCGCCGCATATATCGCAGGCATCCAGCCCCACTCCGTAGGACGCTTCATTTTTCTTTATGACTATAAAACGCACCTCGGTATTGTCAGATGCCTTGTATGCAAATCTGTGTAAATGTCCGTCTTCTATCTGCTGCGACGGTATATGTATCTCTTCTCCTGCAAGCTCAAAGGGCTCTGCCGGAGAAAGTGTCACCTCGCGCTCGTTATAAGACTTCAGACCCGTAAGTGTAAAAATCCCTATACCAAACAGTACGATCAGAAATACGGCCCAACGTCTCTTTCCTCTGCCTGCCGCCCGTATCCTTCTTCTTTGGGCCGGATTGCTGTACTCCTCATTTTTCCCGCCGCTTACGGCTATAAGGGCAATGGGGAATATCAGGGCGATCAAAAGAACTCCCGTCAGAAAACCGTTAAAATTGTTTACAACAAAGGATGAATAGCCGAAAAGCCCGGAGCTTACCTTTATCCACCTGTTAAACATAGATTGGATCAGGACGCCTGAAGCCGTTACGCAAAACAGCGCCAAAACCACCGTAAACAATGTCCGTATCCATCCGGCGGACAATACTCTGACCACCCTGTACACAGCCACTGCTGTAAGTATGATTATTAGAAATCCCAGAAGATATCCGATGAACTTCAGCAAAAACTCTGTACTGAATACACTTTCGTCCGCCAGCACAAACTCTCCCGGAAACATAAGCACCGCAGGCAGGCTGTAGGCGATCATATCGCCGGCCAGCACTCCCCCGGCCGCGCTCCATACCGCTCCGTGTATCCTGCCCTTCTTTTTTCCTGCTGATATCCATAAACAGACGGAATAAATAACCGCAGCGCCGATCCCTATGATCATGAACCAGATATTCCAGTAGCCCCTTTTTATAATGGTTGTAAACTGGGTAAGACAGGCAATGACTATGGCAAATCCTATGCCTGCAAATACCCCCGTAAGGACCGATATTGTTTGTTTTTTTCTGTTTTGCTGTTTTGCCGTGGCAAACAACAGACCGATGACCGTGCTGTATAGTAAAAGCCCCTCAACAACAGCGATGAGATATTTTAACATTTGCTCTTTCCTGTAAAAAAAAAGTATATAAAGTATATAAATACGAAATAGCCACAGCGTCAAATGCAGCCGGCGCTATGGCTTTTTTATATAAACGAACTATGAAGAAAAAATTTATCAGTTATTCCATTCCTGGGGAACGTAATCCCAATCCCACTCTGCTACAAGAGGCTCTGACCAGAATCTTCCCTCTACACCTGTCTCCGCATCGGTATGAAGAACCCATCCCTTTGCCTCAGGGCTCTTGATGGTAAATTTAACCTTGTAGGAGCCTGCCTCTGTAAGCTTTACATTTGCACCGTAGTGGGGACCGTCGGAAGCATTCATGTCCATAAATGTTCCTGCCGCATAATTAACTCCCTCTTTCTTCTCGGCATTTGCATCGGCGGGAGCGATCTCATAATCTACAGTAAGCTGAGGTACATAAGTACCGATCTCATAGCCTACATTGTTTGCTCCTGCGCTGATGTCTGCCTCAATGTGGAAGGATGCATCCGCTGCCGCAAGACCGCCTCCGCTGGGCTCCAGATCTACGGGCTGGAAATATACACCCGCTACATTGAGAGTACTTCCGCCTGCCTTGTCATCCCAGTCAAGCTCAAGGTCGTCACCAACGGGGAATTCCTCAAAGCCTGCCTGCTGTCCGGGCGCTGCGGCTCCGGCAGCCTCGGTTTCAGTTGCGGCTGCAGCTGCGGCTGCAGATGTTGTTGTGGTAGTTGTTTCGGTTCCTGTACCGCTACCCGAACCTGCGCAGCCTGCAAGAGCAACTGCTCCTACTCCGGCTGCCATAAATAATGCTGATACTTTTCTGAATTTCATTTTTCAAAACCTCCCTTGTTACATGCATGAAAAAGTTTTATTACTGCCGCCGGTCTCTCTTCCGAACGGCAGGACAGCTAAGCCTCCTGCACCGATCGTGATGCTTCCCTGAGCTTTTTGTTTCGTTTCAGGTGCCAGATGAAAATAACTATCGTTACGCCGACCAGTATCATCTGGGGTATAAATGTTTCAACTATAGGATATATTCCCAGTATATCCAGGAAGGATGCGATGCCCTCCGATCCCATGGGTATCCATGACAGCCACGCCGGCATGGTAGCCGTGATAACATCACCTTCTATAAGCTCTTTGATCCCCGAACCCAGGAATGCGAAGGCCATGACAAACATCAGAATACTTGTGGCTATAAAGAAGGGCTTCAGAGGGATCTTTATACTCAGGAACCTTATGGCAAGGAACACAAACACGAGAGCAACACATCCCACTATAAATCCTCCCCATACCATGTTCAGATTGCCCCCTGCGATCATGGGCTGGAAGAACAGGATAACCTCGGCTCCTTCTCTGTATACCGCCAGAAACGCCGTAAATGCCAGGGCAAATACGCTTCCGTTTTTCGATGATTTCTCCACCTTGTTTCTTATGTAGGTGCTCCAGGCTTCGGATTCCGACTTCGACAGCATCCAGTTACTTACCCAGTAAAGTACTGCCACCGCTATCAGCGCCGTAACTCCTTCTATGATCTCCTGTGATGCGCTGTTTGCAAGCTTCAGCTGGTTCAGGATAAGCGCCGATAAAAAGCTGGCGGCAATACCCAGTATGGCTCCTATATATACAGGCCGCACCATTTTTTTACGGATACGGTCATCTTTTTCGCCCTTTGCCTTCACCAGATAAGCAACTATTGCGCCCACTACCAGGATAGCTTCAAACCCTTCTCTCAGTATGATGGTAAAGCAGGCGATAAATGTAGCGGCTCCCGCTGACCTGTTCCCCCCCGACGACGCGCTCCCGGACTCCTCCGGCGTGGTTCCGTCAAGGACATGGGCATCTTCGCGGAGCATAGACATAAGTGTGTCCACTTCCTTTTCGTAGTCCTCAAGGCTGCCGTTCTTTTTTGCCACGGATTTGCAGTTTGAAAACTGCAGCTCCATCTGGGATTTCCGTCCCCCCGGTATATAGCCCATGGCAACACGCTCAAATCCGGTTATTTCGTAGTAGCCGTAGTATGCGTCATTTACATAGTCGTAAGCAGCTTTAAGGTCCCCCGCCCGGAATGCTTCCTTTCCTTTTTTCAGCACCTCCACCATGGCATCTGTTACATCATTCCATGTAGGCGAAGTGATACCTGAATCAGTCTCGTACTCCGGCCATTTGGGATAATATTTTGAAGCAAAAAGCTTTGTGGCTTTTGTTTCTTTCTCATCCTCCTTTGCAGAAGTATCACTTACGCCATCCAGGACATTGGCATCCTCATGCAGCATGGAACGCAGGGTTTCAACTTCTTTTTTGAAATCATCAAGACTTCCGTTTTTCTTGGCTACGGATTTGCAATTTGAAAACTGCAGCTCCATCTGGGATTTTCGCCCTCCGGGTATGTAGCCCATGGCAACCCGTTCAAAGCCTGTTATCTCATAATATCCGTAGTAGGCATTATTTATACGGTCATAAGCCGCTTTGGTATCACCCTTTTCATAAGCCTCTATCGCTGCATCCAATACCTGGTCCATGGCATCCGCCACATTATTCCAGGTGACGTTTTGTATATTGTTTGCCGCCTCATATTCAGGCCACTTTTCGTAATACTCCACATCCGCTTTTGCGGTAAATGAAGGAAATATCTGCAGAAACAGCAATGCCATGAAAGCTATGACTATCCATTTTCTTTTATTATATTTTAAAGCCCGTGGCATATACTCTCTCCCTGATCTTAAAATTGTTTTTTGTTAGCCCACGCTTATTAGGTGAAGCTAACTCGCATTTATTTTTTTTGCGCCCGGTAACAGCGGACGCAAACGCATAAGGTAAGCACATACTAATTAGAATAGACTAACCACAAAGAGTTTTAAAAGCGCCCCGTTAGAAGGCGCTAATTAGATAATGCTAACTACATGCGGTTAAAGATTATATTATTTGGAAATATTTGTCAAGCCCTTTGACAAATATTATATTTTGCATATTTTACAAAAACCACTTGACAAGTTACCTAACGCTAACTATAATGACTTCAAGCAAGTTAGTTAAGGCTAATCTATTTTGATCTATATATAACGGAGGTTTTTATGAGTATTGTAATAGTAGGGGGAAATGAGCGCATGGAGCGCCAGTACGTGGATATCTGTCAAAAATATAAGCATAAGGTAAAGACATTTATCAAGCCTGTAGCAAGGCTTAAGAATAAGATCGGCGAACCTGATCTTATGATTTTTTTCACCAATTGTATGTCTCACAAGATGGTACACTGTGCTCTTGACGAAATAAAAGGCATGGATACACGTGTGGAACGAGTGCAGAGCGCATCCGTGGCTTCTCTTAAAAAAATACTTGAAAAATACGCAGATGCGGCATAAAATCAATTCCCCCGGGAGCATTTACTCCCGGGGGAATTTTTTATCATTAGCTTCTATTTTTTCAGATAATCCCTGAGTCCCTGTATATTGTCTTTCATCTCTGTGTAACCTCTTTCATACAATCCGCCGAGTTTTTCCATATCCCCGTCAAACTTACTGATATCAACAGGATCAAGGGGAGCCAGCATGAATACACGACCTGCTTCTTCATCTGCCATTATTTCATCGATGCATCTGTTATAGTCTGCATTTACCTCAGCCATTCCTTTTTGAAATTCGGGATAAGGAAGGTAGGCAGCTTTTCGCAGGAAGCTTTTAAATACGCTTTTTTCCTCATTTCTTCTGTAAGCCCTGTCTCTGGTCCGTATGACAACTATTTTTTCATATCCCTCTTCTTTTGCATACCTGTAGGGGATTTTCTCCACACATCCTCCATCCAGGTAGGGTACGCCCTTTATCTTTACAGGCGCAGACATAAAAGGAACCGTGGCAGATGCTTTTATGGCTTTTCTGATATTACATTTACCCTTTTCGAAATATTCTATCTTGCCGGTTTTTAAATTCGTGGCAGTCACCAGAAGACGTCTTTCCGGAGAAAAAAACCTGTCCCAGTCAAACCCCTCACGCTCAGCGATGGTTTTGAAAAAGTAGGTAAATCCCATAATCCCGCCATCTTCGATCATAGCTCCCATACCGCAGTATTTGGGGTCGTGCCTGTATTTTAGATTTACCCTGGCGCAAATGCCTATCTGTCCTGACAGATAACCCATGGCGGAAAGGGCGCCTGCAGACACGCCTATGACATTGCGGAAATTGATCCCCTCTTCCATAAGGGCATCCAGCGCACCCTGGGTATACAGACCTCTCCATCCGCCTCCTTCCAGAACAAGACACCCCTCGGTGATCTCTTCGGAAGCTCTTGCGTTTGGTAAATTTTTATAGCCGCTGTAGATCTTCGGTTTTCTTGAAATGTGAGAATCTTTCATAAGATCACAAACCTCCTGTATCAACTATTGATTATCTCATCAGAATCCAGCATTATCGTAAAGGGGCCGTCATTTACAAGTGACACCTTCATATCCCCGCCGAACACGCCGGTCTGCACATGCGCAAAATCTGTAAACTCCTTCCTGCATTCTTCTATTATATACTCATAGAGTTCCTCCGCAAGAGCCGGTGCCCCGGCAGAAGTAAAGCTCGGGCGGTTGCCTTTTCTGCAGTCAGCATACAGCGTAAACTGGGACACAAGAAGGAGGCTGCCTCCCACATCTTTTACGGAAAGATTGGTCTTGCCGGCTTCATCTGCAAATATCCTGAGCCCCAGAAGCTTTTTTATCATTTTATCAGCTATATTTTTTGTATCCGTATCAGACACACCTATAAATACCAGAAAGCCCTTTTCAATGCTTCCTGTCGTTTCTCCGTCCACTTCTACCGATGCTTCATTTACCCTTTGAATAAGAAATTTCATATGATACACTCCTTATCTGTGTGATAGATCACATCCCCTGTTTTTAATTTCCATAAAAATAAGAGCGTAATCACAACGCCCTTATTTTATCACATTTTCCGGCAATGGTTAAGAAAGCTTTACAGTTTCCAGCTTACAGCCCTGTTTCTCTGATCCACAAAGTCCCTGTAGATTCCTTCCCGGCTTATAAGTTCATCATGAGTGCCCTGCTGCACTATCTGCCCTTTATCTATAACGCATATCTTATCTGCATTTCTTACTGTTTTTAATCTGTGAGCTATCATGAAAACAGTTTTTTCATTCGTAAGAGCTTCTATTGCTTCCATAAGCTCCTTTTCAGTTTCCGGATCCACATTGGCAGTAGCTTCATCAAGCACGATCACAGGGGCATCCTTCATTATCGCCCGCGCTATGGATATGCGCTGCTTTTCTCCGCCTGAAAGAGATGCTCCACCCTCTCCGATAACGGTTTCATACCCATTAGGAAGTTCCGTTATAAAATCATGGCAGCAAGCCCTTTTGGCCGCATCGATAACCTCCTCCATAGAAGCCTCCGGTCTTGAAAAGCGTATATTGTTGGCTATTGTGTCATGAAAAAGATATACATTTTGAAATACAAAACTAAAATTTTCCATCAGACTGTCGTAGCTGTAGTCCTTCACATTCCTTCCGTCAAGGCTGACCCGGCCTTCGTCCGCGTCCCAAAATCTTGCAAGAAGATGGCACAGCGTCGTTTTACCGCTTCCGGAAGGTCCCACAAAGGCGACTGTGGTCTTTTCAGGTATGGTAATGCTCACTCCGTCTATTATTTTTCTTTGATCATATGCAAATGTGATATCCTGCGCTTCTATATCATGAGTTGCCGGAGTGATATTTTCACCATTTATATCCATAGTCTTTACGGATAAGACCGCATTTGCCTTATCCACGGAAATATCCACTATACGCATAAGCGCGGAAAAGCTTCCCGCCTGCTCCAGACCCGAAAACACCATAAATGATGAAATGATCATAAGGATACAGTTCATAAGCGGCATGGAACCCCCAAGGAAAAATGCTATCGCGGCAATGCTCATAACGGTTCCCGTCGCCTTTGTAACGATGGTTTGCCACGGCGAGTACCTGTTTACCTTTTTCTCCATCTCAGTGTTGGTTTCTGAAGCTTTTTCTATGACTCTGTCTATATTTTTTCTGTAAAACCCGGTCAGATTATAGAATTTGACTTCCGTGATACCTTGTATGTATTCAAGAAGCTTTTCCGTCATGCGTGTATCATCTTCAAGCTTGGTTTCGGAAATATTTGCCGTTTTCTTTCTCATAACGGAATTAACTGCAAAAAACACTCCAAAACCCGCAAGCGATATAAGACCGGTGCGCCAGTCGTAGAAAAGCATAAATACGATCATAAGCGCAGTGGTAAGTATTCCCTGAAATGTCAGCATCACAACCCTTGTAGCCACATCCCCCAGGTTTTCCATGGTGTTTGTTGTCACCGAGGTTATCTCTCCCAGACTGTTTTTATTAAAATAACCCATGGGCATATATCTCATATGCTCTGCTATTTCAATACGCTTGCCGGCAGCAGTTTCATAACCGGCTATCGTCTGCAGCATGGCCATTTTTTTGTAAACGATGATCTGTCCCGTCACGCTTGCAGCAAGTATTCCGAGACTCCCCAGAATATGACCTGCATGTACATTGCCTCCCGTTATACCTGACAGCATCAGATCTATCGCGGGGATCCTGAATGCAATAAAGAAGGCATTTAAAACCCCCAAAACAACAGACACTTTGAATTGCTTTCTGTTCTTTTCATTACAAAAACCGAAAAATTTATATATCGTTCTGAACATGGTCCACCTCATCCGTCCTTTGATGACATATGGGCATCCCACATGGATCTGTAGAGTCCTCCCATTGCAAGGAGCTCCCGGTGGGTGCCTGTGCTGTCAATCCTGCCTTTATTTACCACAACGATCTTGTCAGCGTCAGCTATCGTTGAAAGCCTGTGAGCTATTACTATAAGCGTCTTTCCTTTTACGAGCCCGGCAACTGAAGACTGTATGAGGGCCTCGTTTTCAGGATCGGTATAAGCAGTCGCCTCATCAAGAATAACTATGGGAGCATCTTTAAACATTGCTCTTGCTATGGTTATACGCTGACGCTCACCCCCGGACAAATGTCCTCCTGCCCCGCCCGCTATCGTTTCATATCCTTTTTCCAGCCCCATTATAAAATCATGGCAGCCGCTCTTACGGGCAATTTCCTCTACCTGCGCATCAGTCGCGCCCGGTCGTCCCATGCGTATATTTTCACGTACAGACATATCGAAAAGATAATTATCCTGGGAAACATACGCAATGCGTGAATTATAGTCATCAAGAGCTATGTCTCTTATGTCTGTGCCTCCAAGCTTTATACTCCCTCCGGTCACATCCCAAAGAGATGCTATAAGCTTCGTTATGGTAGATTTGCCGCTCCCTGACGGACCTACGATCGCAGTCATCTTCCCTTCGGGTATGGACAGATCTATACCATGGAGGATCTCCGTGCCTTCTTTTCCGCCATAGCCAAAATGCACATTTTCAAGTCTTATATCATTTTTTCCGGGTAATCCTTTGCTTTCGGAAGGTCTTTTTAATTCTTCCAGATTTACTATCCCGTCCACCTCTTCAAATATTATCTTTGCCTTGGCGAAATCATCCAGGTAACTCATAACCGTTATTATCGGAGTAACCAGACCCACGGAAAGTATGATGATCAGTATAAACTTTTCAGATGTCAGGCTTCCCAATGCAAACAATATACCGCCTATGGGCAGGACCGAAAGCATGGTACATGGCGCTATCGCCAGACTTCCTGCCATCCCTCCGAGACTTGCCCGCATCCAGTCAATGCAGCTTGATGCGGCTTCTTTTGCTGCGTTTACAAATTTGCCATATGAGCTTTCTGACTTGCCAAAGGCTTTTATGACCTCTATTCCGTTTATATACTCAACGGCCGTATCATTCAGTATCTTTGTTTTTTCCACATAATTTGCCTGTCTTGATCCATAATCCTTTAGCATAGTCGCAAATGAAAGCAGCCCTATGGGAAATGTGATCAGAGAGACCAGCGCCATTCTCCAGTCTATAAAAAGCATTATCACAAACATGGCAAGAGGCGCCAGAAGATTTGAAGTCATCTCCGGTATGATATGCGCCAGAGTGGTTTCCATGGAATCCACTCTTTCTATCATTGTGCTTTTCAGCTCTCCTGAAGGTATATTTAAGACCGTGCCAAGGGGCGCTTTGGCCAGTCTCTCACACATGACTTTCCTGATATTGCCAAGCACTTTGAACGTGGCCTTATGCGACACCCCGGTTGAAAAGGTATGAAAAATCACACGCCCTGTCCAAAAAATACCGATCCAGATGCACAAAGGCAGATATGCCGCAAATAACCTGTTGCCTCCTATAAGCATATTTATAATATTGCCTGTCAGAAAGAACGGGATGATCTCGCATGCCACTCCCGCCGTGGCAAGAATTATGCTTAAAATGTATGATCTTTTATAACTTCCGGCATAGTAAAAAATACGTGATAAAAGACCCTGCTCTTTTTCTTTTTTTATTTTATTCATATGTTTTTTATCCATTATTCTCTGTTTTTCAAAACCACCGCCGGCGTTATCTTTCTCAGTTTTCCGTTTAAAACACCGATTATTACCATGCAGACTGCCGCAACACCTGCAATGATCACTCCGTACCATACTGCAGGCATACTCAGAAATGTTCCCGAGGTCACATTGGCCACCATCTCCGGATATGCCATGTCCATAAGAAGCTTTGCCAGAGGAACGCATATGATGGCACTCGCGATCACAAGATACAGATTTCCATACATATACATTTTTCTGACTTCTCTGTTCCTGTATCCGAATATCTTCATCAGGGATATTCCATAGGAAGCCCTGTCCACCATTACATTGAACATCAAAAACATAACTGCTCCGAATATGAACACGGAAAGAACTATCATTATCGTAAAGAAGCCTGTCATTTTGCTTATGAATATCTTTGAAGCCCGTTCAACATCTTTTTTTGTCTGTGTTGAAAAAAGACTGCCGCTGTCTATATCCAGACTTTTATCAGACAGTAAAACGTTGTAAAAACCGGTGTCCTGTCCGAATAATTCCCTCATGCTTTCTATGTCCATAAACACGGTAAGACCCACGGAATAATCAGCCACACCCTGTACACGGAAAGCATATTCTCTGTCCTGCGCCGAATCTGTCAGTGTAAATATGTCCCCTTCTTTTACGTTGTATTTGGTCGCAAATCCCGAACCCACCACGGCATTGCTTACTCCTTTGCCGGGGCGGGCGTCAAAATATGTATTATCGTCCTTTATCCCCAAAAGCGTCACGCCCAGCGTATAGCCCCTGTCTGTTTTTGAAAGTGATCGTACAAAACATTCCTGCGCGCCTTCAGGCACATTATCCAAAGGCTTCTTAAGGGTGTACATGTATTCATATCTTGTGTCTTCAACATTTTCCTTTTCGACATGTCTGCAAAAAACAAGACAGTTTACTCCCAGCATCAGTATCAGTAAAGCTATAAACATGCCCGCAACAACCGTTAATGCAGTTTTTGATTCTCTTGTCATCTGCCTGATACGGAATTTGTTTATAAATTTCATCTTAGAGAGCTTAAGACGGCTGCCTTCCTTTTGTTTTTGGGCATTTCTCATAAGAGAAAGGGCCGTACCGGACATCTTTTTATTTAAAACAAGAAAATTTACTGCCATAGCTATCAGCGGCGGCACAACTACTCCGTAAATGATGAGATATACGGGATAAGTTTTATCAAATACAGGCAGCGAGTAATAATCATAGGTGCTGTGCATCTGCACATCCATCCCTACAGGACTGAAGCCTAAAACCGTGCCTGCTATCCCCGCTGCCAGAGTGATGATCACCGGAAGCTTCAGATAATGTCTGATCATATTGTTTTTTTTCACACCAAGAGCGTAAAGCGCCCCAATAACACCGCTATCAGCATTTATCTGATGCCCTACAAATACTGAGATCACATATGCCAGCAATATAAGCATGACTACTCCTGCGAACAGCCCCACTGTTTTATTCATCTTAATGTCATTGACTGCTGCGTTTATCCTCGGGTTATCTTCGCTTTCCGTAAACAGTTCAAGCTTTCCTATGCCTTCACCCGGGCTCCCGGTCTGCGCCGCTAAAGCTTCCGGAGTGAATCTTATCTCTTTTATCCTGTCTCTTAACTCCCTGTCGCTTTCATCTCCCAGCCGGTAAAAATATGTATATTCCTGAACCCTTTCAGGATCCTGACCGGTCAGGCCCTCATACCCGCTGTCTGTAAGAAATATCAGACCGAAATGCTCGCTGTCGGCCACCATATCAAATATATTTTTATAGGGCTGATCATAGTCAGGAACACTTCCCGTTCCGCTGATGGTATATTCCTTCCCGGATATAGTGATCCTGTCTCCTGTTTTAAGGGAATGCAAATAAGCATATCTTTTTTCAAGCACCAGCTCGTTATCAGCCTGCGGATATCGTCCTTCGTCAGTCTGTATTTTGTTTATCTTTTCCCTTAATTTCATGGCGCGCAGCACTGAACCGTCATCAAGGGCAATATCTGTGCTTGCGCTTTCTTCTATTTCCGTGCCCTTGTCCCCGAGAGTTTTTTTCTCTTCTCCGGTAAGCGGCACGATAGTGGTAAACTCTCCGTCTTCCACTGCATTAGCGGAATTTGCCTTTTCTGATCCAAGCATTACGGTTTCAGCTGCAGATACCATGCTGATGATCATATACATACTGACTGCCACAAGAGCAAAAAGTATCAGATAACGCAGAAAATTCTTTCTTAACTGTCTTAATATTCTTTTATCAAGAACCCTACCCATCTCAACCTCCGCCTCTTATACATCTTCAAGCTGCTCTGCCGGAACCGGAGCGTCATTCTTGTAATCTTTTATGATACATCCGTCTTTTATCACTATCACCCGGTGAACCATATCTTTTATGGCATTGTTGTGAGTTACCAGAAGGATGGTTGTATTGTATTTTTTATTTATCTTTTCCAGTAAGACCAGTATTTCTTTTGATGTCTTGGAATCCAGCGCGCCTGTGGGCTCATCGCACAAAAGTATTTCGGGGTTTTTCACAAGGGCTCTCGCTATGGCGCATCTTTGCTGCTGACCACCGGAAAGCTGTGCCGGAAACTTATTTTTATGAGCCGACATCCCCAGTACATCAAGCAGCTCCTCCGCATCCAGCCTGTCTTTTGACAGGTATTCACAAACCTGGATGTTTTCCATAACCGTAAGATCGGGAACAAGGTTATAAAACTGAAATATAAAACCAAGCTTCTCCCTCCGGTATTCGGAAAGCTTATCTTTTTTTAGACCGGTGATCTCCACTCCGTCAACATTTATAATTCCCGAGTCTGCTGTCTCAAGACCGCCGATACAGTTTAAAAAAGTGGACTTTCCCGATCCGCTGGTCCCCTGTATGACACACATATTTCCTTTTTCTATACCTGTACTGATACCCTTTAGGACCTGAGTGTGGTTCTCGCCTGTTCCGTAGGCTTTTTTCAGGTCTTTAACTTCTATGTACACGTTTTAAATACCTCCTGCTGTTTTTTTGAAGCCTGTCTGACAACATTTCTTGAAACAACCGGAAAACCCATAGTTAGTTATTGCTAACTATGGGTTTTTATTTTTCCCGCCAAATACTGTTGACGGGAAAACAAGTCAGTTGTCTTATGCTAACTGGTGTACAAAAAATAATAGTTGCCTAAGGCTAACTTTGTCAACTATACACAAAAGAATTATATCTGTCAATAAACTTTTTTACGTTTTTTCTTATTTTATCTTCAGATCATATCTTAAGATTTTATCTTCAGATTATATCTTCAGACTCTTCAGGTATTCTTTTTTCTCCGGAGTAATACGGTAACTTTCCACCGCCTTTTGAATGGTTTTTCCATGCACCGTCAGGTCAAGTTTCTTATCCTCCAGATACGGCACTATACTGTCATACTGCTTTGCAAGGGCTGTGGCAAAATACCATGCCGCCATCATCTGTATGTAATATTCATCCGATCGTATTTTTGCCACCATATCCGGATAAATAAGATCAAACTCCTCATCGAGAAAATGCTCCATCAGCATTTTTATACCGAATCTGACTGTATACGTCCGGCCTGATGCAAGCCATACCGGGACCGGGTCAAGAAGCTTTCGCCTGTTCTTTTTAAAAACCTGCGGCGTCATCTGGTCACAGGTTGCCCAGTTGTCTACAAAAGGCAGAAAGCTTTGCACTGACTCAAGGCACTCATCAAAGTCCTTTATATTTGAAATAATGAAGGCATGAAGCTGGTTTTCGTCAAAATATAAATGAGGCAGCGCTTTTAAGAAAATTCCGATATCCTCACATTTTCCCAGTGTTTTTGCATATTTCCTAAGTTCGGGCGTTCGCACGCCTATAAAAAACTCCGGATCAACGGTAGGGATCAGTTTGCTTTGAAAGGCTTTATATTTTTCGTCTTTCATTTGGAAAAGAGTTTTTCTTATCTCTTCGTTTATGCTCATTTCATCTCCAATGTCAGGGCTATGTTTCCTATACGTTGCTGTAGTAGTTTATCCTTTTTATTATCCTCATTGTTTTTTGCATCTTTATATATTATCAGGCAAAATGCTTATCACATCATAGTGGCATCCTGCCTCTGTGCGGAAGGGATAGTTCCACCCCGAAGCGCCGCTGCTGACATACAGCTGTGTATCACCATGACGGAACCAGCCATAGGCTTCATAGCCTAAAAGTCTGTATACCCACTGCAGCGGAAACAGCTGTCCCGCATGGGTGTGTCCAGATACCTGAAGATCCGCTTTTGAAGCTATGATATCCGACTTTTCATAAGGCGAGTGATCTGCAAGCAATACAAATTTATCCTCAGGCCGCTTTTCGATCTCATCTATCTTCTTCCGCTCAGGAGCAAAGGCGTCTTCTCTTCCAAATATGACCAGATCCTCCGAGAAAGATATCCATTCATCCCGAAGTATCCGGATCCCGTTTGACAGGATCGCGCTTTCAAGTTCCTCCTCTGAAAATGTTTTCTTTGCCACATGATCATAAT
Organism: uncultured Clostridia bacterium; assembly: GCA_946626755.1. Classification (GTDB taxonomy): domain Bacteria; phylum Bacillota; class Clostridia; order Lachnospirales; family Lachnospiraceae; genus UBA4285. The sequence continues at coordinate 53,562 of CAMOUW010000002.1, read as the reverse complement.
CTCTTTGACGGTCATGGTTGCCGTAAATATAAAAAACCGGAGCCTCTATTTCACCGATAAGTGAAAAAGTCTTTTCCATTTCCTCCCGGGTTGTCCGGATATCCACGATATCACCGCCAAGTACGACAAAATCCGCATTTTCCTCATTTATCCTGCGGATAGTGTTTTCCGTTGTGCTCATGCTTTGAGCCGATCCCACATGCAGGTCGGAAACAAAAACAAATTTATAGGGTTTATCCAATTTTGCAGAGGTTACTGTAAGATGTTCAGCAGTCACCGTCTGCATATTGACCGTGCCGTAGATCATATATGCCGCCGTACAGATCACCCCGAGCAAAATATGCAATCTGTTACGGTTCTTATTTTTTGACCGGACAAATATAAGGTGCAGCAGATCCCCCGCACTCTCACCAAAAAGCGCCACATAGAGCGCTGCCAAAGGGATCTCAAACCTAAAGATCGGTTCAATGTATAAGGCCACAAGCACAAAGGCCAGTAAGATCCCCAATATAACCTTGACCGCCAGTATAATGATCCTTAGCGGCAGCGATCTTTTCCTTCTGAGGGGGATCTGCACAACTGACAAAACAACCAGCCAGACCGCCACCATGATTATCCAAAAAACGTATCTTCCTGCTGTCATTTGAGATTCCCGTCTTTCCCATCCTCTGTATTCTCATCTATCCACGCCAGATACTCCGGCAGACCCTTTTCAACAGGCACGCAGATTATCTCCGGCACCTCATAGGAATGCAGTTCCCGGACGCGGGCCTCCACTGCTTCATACAGACCGGCTCTTGTCTTTAAAAAGGCCAGCACCTCACTGTCCCGGATCTGCCCGCCTTTCCATATATACCTGCTTTTTATCTCCTGAAGCTGCGCGCAGGCAATAAGCCTGTCTTCGAGTAATACGGAAATGATCCTGTCCGCCTCAGCCTCATCTGCAAATGTCACGATAACCATACAATACTTCATAAATACACCTTTTATACCTGTAATAAAACAAGAACCGCATATATTTTCAGAGCAACAACTTACCTATCCTCTTTTCTATAAGCTTCGTTTCCTTTTCGATAAGATCATCCGGAAGCAGTGAATTATTGCATTCGTCAATATACTTATCACGATAAGAACAAAGCTTGTCAATGATTTTGTCTGATGTTTTTTTATTTAGATCACAGCTTTCTGCAAATGCTGTAAAATCCTTTCGCCTCAGATTCCTTTTTTTGCCATTCAGCGCAAGCGCTGTTTCATCTTTATCATCCGGCAAGATCACATTTACAGGCAAAATGTCGTAGGCCGGCGAAAGCATAAAGTCTCTGCCTGACGGTTCTCTTTCTATCAAGGAAAAGTTTTTCAAATGCATATCCGAATTTCCCACTATGTAAGAAAAAACTACTCTTATAAATATTTCCGACAGATCAAGACCCTTTTGTGATGAAAAACTTTTTACTATTCTGGCACACAACTCATATGATCCCTTATATTTATAAAATGTCATTTTTCCGGCAAGTTGACAAAAATCTTCCATGGCAAACTTAACTGTCTCTTCTCCCGGCCTGCTTCTGTCTATACGCGTCGTAATATACGCAAGTTCATCATTTTCCTTTATCAGGGCAAAGGGCACCGTTTTGATTCCTGCAATTTTCGCCATGCGCATAGCAAGATATTCAAACTCCGGAAGGTAAGGATATTCATGTGTTTGGGGCTTTAAAATGTAACCTGCCGGATAATACACCATGGTAAGTCTGTTTTTTCCGGTCTTTGAAAGCCCAAGAGATATTTTTTTTTGCACGCCTGTAACGCTAACCCCTGCATCTACTCCACTTTTTGCATGATCCTCAAGCGCATTTGTATCAAGGCGTATTTCAGGCATAATCTCAGAGCCAAAAAAATTCATTATACATTTAGTATGCCAGGAAACTCTGACTTCTTTTTCCGAAGCATTTTGTCCCAGCTTTTTTCCGCAACATAAACACCTCATTTTGCAACCCCCTCCGGAATTATGCTTACATCGCCTATACAATCCCTGCATGAAATGAGAAGAAGGCCAAATCTGTCATTTATATCAGTCTTCCAGTTGTGAACTATAACATTGAGAAGCCATCCTTCAGGGATCAGTCCGTCAAAAAAAGGGAAAAGACTTGGTGATCTGTAGCTTTCTTCACGTATCGGCAAGGTAAGACTGACAGCTACAGGATTATCCCCGCAAATATAATCCGTGTCATATGTGTAAATATACCCTTCATCCGTCTCTTCTAAAGTTCCGGCTTTTATATCCTGTACATAAACCGCGGCTTTTCTGAATACGCCCCTCATGTCTTATCCTCCTCATCATCTTCATTTCCGGGCACGGCGCATTTGCCAAACATCCTCAAAGCCTGATTAACTTTGTCCAGTCTTACAGTTTCCTTGCCCTGCTCCAATTCTCTTACAAACCTCAACCCGAGCCCGGATCTGAGAGCAAACTCTTCCTGAGTAAGACCCGCTTTTTTTCTTTCTTTTTTTACAAACTCACTTATACTATTCATAATCAGATTATAATCCCTTTAGGGTATAATTTCAATAAAAAAAAACACATTTATACCCTTTAAGGTATAAGTGTGGGTACCGCATTATAATTATACCCTTTCGGGTGTTGTAAGCACAAACTTATTGAAAAACTGTACTTTACATTTAACGATCATATAACGGTCACGGCTGTTATTCAATAAATAATCTTCCCGCTGTAATCTACATATACATCTCATTCAGTCTTTTTATCTCATCCCGCATCATGTCCACCACATTTGCCGGCGCGGTGATGCGCACATCACGTCCCAGAGATATCATCCACGCAAGAAACTGGGGACTGACAAGCACATTTACCGAGGCTTTAAAGTGATCTTTACCCAACGGGATGATGGTAAGATCCTTGCCAAACCTGTCTATCATAACTCCGGCCATGTGATCTGCCGCTTCAAATGTTACTCTCTCCGGAGTCCCTCCGAACATGCCGAAAATACTTTTAGTATATCTTGGCAGATCGAAATCCTTAAAACACGACTTTCCTTTGCGCTTATCCTCCGAAATGGCTATCCTTAGCATTTTATCCACCCGGAAATGCTTTATTATCTCTTCCTCTGCATCATACGCCACAAGATAATAGTTTTCGTCATCCCACATGAGACCCCAGGGACTGACCTTATAAAGCTTTCCGTCGTGGCGAAGTTCCTGCTCTTTTTTTATATTCCACTGAAAGTAATTAAAGGTGATCTGCCTGTCGCAGTTTATGGCTTCATGCAGTCTGTCTACATTGTAATAAATGCTTTCGTTCATGGTCTTTACCCTGCCGGATATCACCACCTGACGGTTCAGCTGCTTTGCCAAATGTCTGCTGGTCAGTGACTCCAGCTTTTTTATGAGAGCGCCGGATTTTTTGTCGGTAATGAATTTTGCCCGACTGGACTGAATCCACCAGGAGCTCCAGCTCCGGCAGTTCAAAGCTTCGTTCTCCGAGAAAATAACAGCAGCTTCTCCCTCTTTTTTCAGAGATGATGTCATATCCGTATTCTCTGAGCACTTCAAAATCCTGATAAAGTGTCTTTCTGTCCGCCGATATATCGAAACCTTTAAGTTTTGATATGATCTCCCTAAGGGTCAGCGGATGATCTTCATCTGTTTCAGACAGTAAAATGTCTGCAAGATATAAAAGCTTGAGTTTCTGATTACTTGTTCTGGGCATAGGAACCTCCTGTCGGAATACGAAAAAATAAGAGCGACTTGTATCGCTCTCATTTTAACACAACTTGTTTTCTTATAAAATGAATAGAAAAACCCGGTCAGATACGGTATGTATAAAGAAAAATACCACCCACGGATTATTTGAATAAACCCATGACCGGTATTTTACATTATCATATATCATTAATCAAGCAGTTTTTGTAAGAAGAAATAGTTTGCAGGGAAAAACCTGATACCATTTTATTTTATGATATACGCCTCCACGATCTGCGCCGTATACACCGTATGTGTATCCCTGTTTGCCATGGGATATGTGCCTTCCACATCCTGCGGATACATCTTTTCTCTTATTTCTTCCGGCAGCTGCGACAGGTCTATCTCACATTTGTGCAGCACCCTGCATTCCAGAGTGAGGGGATATTCCTTTATCCCCGGCGTATTTAATGCAACGGGCTCGCATACCGTGAGTCCCGCTTCATTTACCTTGTCGATATCACGTCCGGACTTCCAACCGCAAATTTTGTTGATGTCCGGATCCGGCGCATCAATGGGAATGCTTACGGAAAACTCGCCGGTTTTGTCGATGCAGCCTTTCGTATAGCGGTTCTCCCTCACATACGCCACAAATGTAGACATATTCCAGGTGGTCCCGATGTTTCCCCAGCCTATCACCATGGAATTGAACTTGTCTGCATTGGTGTTTAGCAATATGCCTTTGGGAAGCATGTTTGCTATGTGTCCGGTATATTCCATTAAGTTGATCTTCTCTGTCATGTACGTCTCCTTTTTTAATCTATTTTTTGCTGTCATACAGCATGATCATTTACTGATCCTCAAAACTCATCCTTCCAAAACTTGATGTGACATGAAAGTTCGGCTTTTCACTGTTCACAGGCTTCCATGAAAGGTAGTGCTTATTTACCGTCTTGTTGCCGCATTTGTACGCATTTGCAAGTAAAACCCCACTATACTCATAATCCGGGTAGAACACCTTCATGAACTCAAGGGGAATCTTGTAATACACTTCCCAACCTTCTGAAGTTCTATCTGTCCTGATGTCAAAATATTCTTTGTCATCCTCTCTCACAAGCGAAATGCGGTCGGTTTTTGTGATACCCACCTGTTTATTTAAAACTCCGTTTGGATTTGTCTCAAAATTGAAGTATTTCTCCTCACCCTCCAGCATGAAGAAAAATTCAAGACAACTGTCTTCATATACCGGTGTAAGAGGCTCCGTATTTTCAGCGCGGATATCCTTTTCCTTTGCTGACAGGTGTACATAAAGATTATCCTTGTCATAACAAAGCTGTCCCTTTGCTCTTATGCCGTAATCATCTGTCCATAAAACCTGATCTATATCAAATGCAGGGATGTCCTCCCAGTTTATATCTCCCTTTACCTTTGTGATGACGTAATCAGCCTTGACATCTGCAATCTTTTGATCTTTTGCTGCCGGCTGGCATGCCGCAACGGTAAATGCTGCAGATATAGCGGCGATCAGCATTATTATGACCGGCAGGAGCTTCTGTTTTAAACGTGCTTCCATATTGAACCTTCCTTTTTTATAAAACTATTAAAAAAACTTTATGATCAATAATTCCTGAAACATTTTCATAAGCTCTTCCACGGAACCCACTCGTTTCAGTTTATTTGACGAATAAGATTTCCGGAATCATTCACCCCGGTATTTACCACTCAAAAAATCCGCAAGATGAACGATTCTTATCCCCTCATAAATCCCTTTGACGTATTCATCCAGAGTAACAACATACTTCGGAAACTGATCGTTTATCTTAAGAAGATTATCTGTTTCGCGATTTGAATCTTCAGGAATATTTCTGCATACCTGAATATAAATCCTTTCGTCTTTATTGATACCAACAAAATCGATCTCCATATCTTTGAATTTGCCTATGTAAACATCAAAACCTCTTCTTCTTAGCTCAAAATATACTAAATTCTCTAAGATAGCAGATATTCCTTTCGGATCAAAACCGAGTCTCGAATATTTTAATGAAGGGTCGGCAATGTAATATTTTTCCTGGGTTTTAAGCACTTCTTTACCTTGAATGTCATACCTTTTACATCTGTATATGATAAATGCCTGCTCCAGCCAGGTTATATAATTATAAATGGTCTCTATATTTTTTCAACAGCTCTGTATATAATGGTCTTTTTATCAAAACAACTTTCCTCTACACTGTTTTTATTTGATTAAAGCATAAAAGCTTCATTGTTCAATAGTTTTTACCCGATTTAAGTAAAAAGTTCATCGGCATCGATGGAGTTTTTAACTGCACCCCGCACATTTGAAAAAATTCTTATAACCTCTTATAATCTTCTATATAACACGTTTTGCATTATCTTTGAGGTTTTTTATGAAGATACAGCTTTCCGATCATTTTACATTCCGGCGCCTGCTGCGCTTTACACTTCCTTCCATAGCTATGATGATCTTTTCATCTATTTACATCATCATAGACGGTTTTTTCGTGTCCAACTATGTAGGCGCCACTGCATTTGCAGCAGTCAATCTCATCATGCCGGTCCTTATGATCCTTTCGTCCATGGGCTTTATGATAGGCACCGGCGGCAGCGCCCTGGTATCCATGACTCTGGGACAGGGCAAGAGTAAAAAGGCAAATGAGATCTTTTCTCTGCTCATATATTTTGTCATAGCCTGCGGGGCGGTCCTGGATATCGTAGGGTACATCTTTATCGCGGATATCGCATCTGCTCTGGGGGCAACTCCAGATATGCTGCCCATATGCGTACAATATGCCCGCATAAGCCTTATCTCACTTATCCCCTTTATGCTCCAGAATGTTTTCCAGAGTTTTCTGGTCACTGCGGAAAAACCTCATCTGGGTCTTGTGATAACAGTCTTTTCCGGCGTTGCCAATATTTTCCTGGACTGGCTTCTGGTGGGACAGCTTTCCTTTGGGGTAAGCGGAGCAGCTACCGCCACGGTCATAAGTGAGTTTCTGGGTGGTGTTTTACCACTTATTTACTTTATTACTAAGAACAAGAGCCTCCTTCGTATCGGAAAGACCCGGTTTAACGGGAAGGCTATCCTCAGATCCTGTCTGAACGGCTCCTCTGAGCTGATGACATATATTGCTGCATCAGTTGTGGATATGCTCTACAATATGCAGCTGTTAAAATACATAGGCGAGCCCGGAGTTGCGGCATACGGCGTCATCATGTATTATTTCACCGTTGCAGCCGGTCTTTTTATGGGCTATTCTCTGGGGGCGGCTCCTGTCATTTCTTATAATTACGGCTCCGAAAATACTGCCGAGCTTAAAGGTCTGTTTAAAAAGAGCCTCATACTCACAGGCATTTTTTCCGTGATCGTCACGATAGCCTCCGAGCTGGGCTCAGGTTTTATATCTTCTATATTTGTGGGATATGACGCGGAGCTTATGAACTTAACGGTCAACGCCTTCAGGATATACTCCGTAGCCTTTCTTTTCATGGGCTTTAATATGTTTGCCTCCTCATTTTTTACCGCCTTAAACAACGGTCCCGTATCCGCTCTTATCTCATTTGCTAGGACTCTTGTTTTTGAAGTGCTAAGCATCCTTATCCTTCCCGGCTTTTTAGGCGTGAACGGTATCTGGGGATCGGTGATAGTGGCGGAGGCAGCCGCCCTTGTACTCAGTATCATTTGTCTTATTATATTCCGTAAAAAATACAGATACTGATATGTACTTTATCAGTATCTGATTCTTAAAATGAAACCGTATTTTCAGGCAAACATTTAACACCCCCTGCAGATTCCGTAATCAAAGTAAATGGTCATCATAATAAATGTTATCCAGTCCCTCAGCTGTTTTACGCAGATATGTGTATTCATCCATGACAAATATAAAATTTGCGGTTTACGTGTAAATATCTGCATACAAATAATAAAATCCAGTATATTCTCTACTCTTTCGTAAGACGGAACAGGTATATTAAATGACTCACCAACAAGCAAAGCAATGCTTTTTACATTATTTGCTTCTTAGGTTTCTTTGCATTCATAATAAACAGAACTCATATCTGCAATTGTCAATTTTTTTGTTGACTTTTCCTCATGTTTACACCTTGACACCTTCAGTTAGCATTGGTAAACTATATCAAGTTAGCACGCTCTAACAATTGCGGATCATTCCTGTAATCTGTTTGATATAAAATTCAGAATTCAGTTTTGCCACACGGCGTATTTACATAAGAGATATGAGTGGGTTTAAAATAATAAAAAGGGCAGATATCATACTTATAGCGGCTATAGTGGTCGCAGGAATCTGGTTGTCGGCAGTTCTTATTTTGGGTAAGTCTGAAGGACAGACTCTCAGAGTGACGGTGGACGGAAAACTTTACGGAACCTACAACACATCCATTGATTCCACTGTGACCGTAAGCAACGGTGAAGATCTAAACACTTTTGAAATAAAGAACGGAAGGGTCGATATGGTAAATGCAAACTGTCCCGGCTTTGACTGTGTGCATGAACACAGCATAGGTAAGCATGGTGAGACCATTGTATGCCTGCCCCATAAAGTCGTGCTTGAGATAACCGGTAATGAGAAGGAGGTCGACGCAGTGGCGCGTTAAAAAAATGAACACAAAGAGTCTTACTATGGCAACACTACTTACGTCCCTTGCCATGATATTTTCATATATAGAATTTCTGATTCCCTTTAATCTGGGCATTCCCGGAATAAAGCTCGGACTTGCAAATATCGTTATCATCATGACTCTCTACTGCATAGGTACCAAATATTCCTTTGCCGTAAATGTTATGCGTGTTTTACTCAGTGGTCTTCTTTTCAGCGGTATGTTTGGATGTATGTATGCAATGACAGGCGCCCTTTTAAGCCTGAGCGTAATGTCATTGCTTAAAAAAACCGGATTGTTTTCTGTTATCGGTGTTTCCGTTGCAGGGGGTATAACACACAATCTTGCCCAGGTAATAACTGCATCTTTTGTAGTGTCGAATCTGAATGTTTTCGGATATTTTCCGCTGCTTATCTTTTCAGGTCTGGTCTGCGGATTTGTAAACGGACTTATATCACATTCGGTAATGCAGCATTTGCCGTCAGATGCATTCTTGATAACGACCGCCAAAAAACGCCGGCAGTAAAAGACAGATTATTAAAGTTACAATGTAGATCCCCTTAATAAGCTCTACCTTGAAGAGTGGTCGAAGGGTGCTTTGAAATGTCTTAACATAAGACCATTGAAGATACACATTGATTTGATTAATTTAAAATACTTACAGAAAACAATAAAGAAACGGAAAACGGAACAGATATGAATACAAAACGATTTTTTATTACATTTACATTGCCTGTTTTTACAGGTTGTATGATCATCACAGGCTGTACGGCCAAGAATAATCCGGATGTTCCGGAAACTGTCGCAGCCGGAAGCACTGCAGTACTTAACGAAAAAAACACTGTCTCCGCCATACCTGCAGAGGCAGCTTTTTTTGCCATGGATACCTTTATGACTCTTACTGCATACGGTGAGAATGCGGCTGCTGTCGTACAGGAAGGCGAATCTCTTGTAAATGACATAGAAAACAGACTGTCCACCGAAATAGAAACCAGCGCTGTATCAAAGTTAAACAAAGAGAAGACCGCCGTTCTTGACGATGATACCGCACACCTTTTGGAACAAGCTATGGAAGCATGGCAGCTTACCGACGGAGCTTTTAATATAAGCCTTTATCCCCTTCTTAAAGAGTGGGGCTTTATTTCTCAGAATTATAAAGTCCCCTCTGCCGATACAATAAATGACATTTTGGAAAATACCGATCTGTCAGAAATAAGTTTTGACAAAAAAACGAATGAAATAGAATTTGAAAATAAAGCTATGGAAATAGATCTGGGCGGAATAGCAAAGGGCTATACTTCAGATGCCCTTATAAAGCTTTTCAAGGATAAAGGCATTGCAAGCGGTATGGTAAATCTGGGCGGAAACGTACAACTTTTAGGCACAAAACCGGACGGCAGTCTCTGGCGTGTGGGGATAAGCAGCCCTTATGAGAATACGGATTTTATCGGCATACTTACCGCATCAGATGTAGCCGTGATCACCTCCGGCGGCTATGAACGTAACTTTAAACAGGACGGCAGGTACTATCATCACATCATGGATCCTGCCACCGGATATCCTGCTGACAAGGGGCTTATCTCCGTCACCGTGATCAGTAAGGATGCGATAATGGCAGATGCCCTCTCCACTGCTCTTTACGTCATGGGAAGAGACAAGGCACTGGATTTCTGGAAATCCCATAGCAACGATTTTGAGACCATTCTTATGGATGATACAGATATGCTGTATGTTACGGAAGGGATCAGTGAAAGTTTCACATCAGACACTTTCAGCACAACTGTGGTAAGAAAATAAGCTGTCGTTTAGCTTTTTTCATCGTGCAGTCAAAAATCACGGTATCTGAATACGGCAATTACACTCCCTACCGTGTCTCTTGCCTTCACCGGGCCGTATACCCGGCTGTCCGTGGATTTTTCCCTGTTGTCTCCAAGTACAAAAATCTCTCCGGGCTGTAAAGTAACCGGATACTCCACATCACTTTCAAAAGCAAGAGTCTCCCCCTGCGCATACTGCTCCTGCTGCAGGTATCCGTTTACACGCAGACCCTCAGATGTAACGTCCACCGTATCGCCGCTTACCGCCACCACTCTTCGAACCTGCCTTTCCCCCATAACATCAAGTACGATTACATCCCTTGCCGCATAATCTTTATCAAAACGATATGTGATGACCAGATCCCTGTCTTTAACAGACGGGCTCATGGCTAAACCCGAAGCCGTGTGAAGATTCAACACAAAAAAAGCTATAAAAACTACAACACCGGTTATTATCCCAATCTTCACCAATAATGAGATAAGAGAACCTGTAAATGTGGCGGCCTTTTTTTTCTCATTTTCTTTTTCTTCAATCATATCTGCACTGTATGACTCTCTGATATTCATATTACTCCTGTTCGTAAATTCTTTATCTTCTCTTATGTTTTTTACGTATAGTAATCACCAAAAGGACAACAGCACACCCTGCTGCCACAGCAACCGCCACCGGCCACGCCCATGTGATCGCAACTCCTTCCGGTACTTCATCCGGAAGCGGTACCCCTTCCCCAAGCTCCGCAGCAAGTATCAGCCTCTGATTAGTATCCATGCTTGCGCAGGTACTAAGTAAAAGCACTCTTGCACCGTCACCCGGCACCTCGCCCTTTTGCAGCGCAAGACTCATGATATGTTCCTTCCACGCCGGAAACTCTGCCTCAGTAACCCTGGGATTATATACGCTTGTATCATAACCGTCCGCCTTAAGGAACGCAAAAATCCTGATACCGTAAATCATATCATCAAAAACAATGCTGCCTGTTTCATGCTCCACAAAGTAAGTCTTATCCTCAAACTTATCGAAGCCTCCGAACAGCCTGTCCTTTTCCATATGATGCCCGTATATTACGGATACCTTATCCGTCAGACTCCTGTTATTACGATAATCAAGAAAGATACTGCCGGTCAGGGAAAATGTCCGCTCCGGCGTCATATTTACATATTCCGAATTATTCCTGCCCTGAACCAGCGGATAGTCCACCCCCGTATCATCTATGCTTATCCAGCCGAACACATCCGGATTCCTCTCACATAACTGTGTAAATGTCAGATGCTCCTTTTCCACCGGCTTAAACTGGACAAAGCGGGCAGTGTCCGCTTCCGCTTCCAGCCGCCCGCTGTCTGTGTAAATGTAAATGCAAAATAAAGTAAGCACTACAAAGATAGCAAGAACTATAAAATTTATAACTTCGTCAAAAATGTAAAGAATCCTTCGTGCCGCTTTGTTCATAAATCATTCCTTTTTGCCTCTGAGATACATCATCACTGCAAAGACCAGGACTCCGGCAGATACGGCAGCGATCTGCAGAAGGTAAATATCCGCCTTATCACCTGTGTCGGGGGATGTACGGCTGCCTGTTTTTTGCATATTTACGGTATTCGATGCGACCATTGAGACCGTTTTTGCTTTAACGCCCTCTGCCGTTCCTGATGACGCCGCTGTCATTTTCATTTCCGGCACATTTGCCTGTCCTTCTGTCTGTTTCAGTTTCGCAGGTTCCGTTTCGTCCCCTGTTATTGTTTGTTCTGCCGGACTTTCTTCTTGTGCACCTTTTTCAATCGTTACATCACTCTTAACATTTTCTCTCACATCATCTGCCGTCTTCTTCTCTTCCCCGGTCTCAGGTTCAACATCCGTAAAATCCTTAACATTTGTTTGCGAACCGGTAAATGTATATTCTGCCTCACACTTCTCACCTGATCTGTTATAGACCGCCACCTGAAAGGTATCGTCCGGCCTCACACGCACAAGAAGATCATACTGTGACACCGGACACTCAAACCCTTCAACTGCCTCAGCAACCAGCTCATACCTGTAATCACCGGCACCGTAAAACTCCATTTCAAACCCTGTAAATGTACCATCTGCCACAACTCTGCACTCACCCCCTTTACTACCTGACGGCAAGGGGCAGTCCTCACTCTTTGGTATAAGCACCAGCTGTACTGCCCCTTCTGTTGCGAATTCAGGCACATTTACCCGTACTGGAATTTTTACCTGTGACGCCATGGTCATAGTTGCATTAAACATTATGATAAATAATCCGATAACAAAAGCATATAAGAATTTAATATATATTTGTTTTTTATATATCCTGCATATCATATCAATCTCCGAAGAGTGTCTTTATCTTCTTGCTCTTCTCTTATTGGCTACCGCAAGCAGAACCACTGCTCCTGCTGCGATGGGAATTATTATAAACAAAGGTCCTTTTCCGTTAGCAAGTCCTGTCAATGGGTTATCCACATAAGTATTGGTAAAGTCCGCCTTGTTCACACCGTTTACGGCGGTCACATCACTTACAGTCAGATCTGCTCCTACGCCTGCGCTTTTGGTATCCTGTGTGTCACCGCAGGTGATCACTGCTTTTGCTTCATAACTGTCCGCACCTGTCTCCACAATAGTATACTTTGTTCCTACGGGAAGGGAAAACTCTGCCGTCTCCCCGTCCTTCAGCTTAAATGTATAATCCGTGCCAAACTCTATACTCTCCGTACCCCTTGCCGGCTTTACATCCTTGGCATTCCCGGGATCCGTAAAGGAAATCGTATACTCAAACTCCTGATTCTTATTTGCATGATCCCCCTCAACCGTCTTACTTACAACCAGTGTAGTCTCTTCTACATCCTTGTCATACTCATTGTTAAACTCAAGTCCGCTGACCTTGTCACCATCGGCATTTGCAAGCACGATATGGGTCCCGTTACCGTCGTCATAGGTCATTCCCTGCGCAGTTTCGCAAACCTTCACCGTAAGTGTATAGCTTGCATCGTCATAAGTCATGAAACCGTCCCCGGTATATGTATCGGCTGTTTCTGTGATCGTATAGGTATAAGTACCTGCCTTTGTAAATGCAGCTGCCTCAGGAAGCGCAAAACTTATTTCCTTACTAACCTTATTTTCCGAATTAAGAGTATCCGCTGATGTAAATGTGACATCGTCTATGGTTATTGCGGGTGCATCTGCATCATTACTTACTGCCGTAAATTTAAACGTGGCATCCGGTACTGTTTTATCACCCGCCTTAACCTCTAAAACCTTGGAAAGCTTAAAGCTGATATCGGAAGGCTTCGTTGCGGGATCGTTGTGCTGTGTACCGGTAAGGGTTATCTGCGGTTCTTCGGCATAATCCAGATTCTGCTCCTGTGCTTTATAGAAAAACTTAAGTGTCGCACCCTTATTGGTTTTAAACGTACTGTCCGTATTACCCGCAGCATCAGCCGCATCTTTTGCAGCCTGTGAAGGCTTAACGGGTATGGACACCGTCACCGTCTCACCATCAGGGATCGTATCAAGAGTCACACTTATATTTTTGCCGTTTACAGACTGTGCAGTAACCTTTCCGCTGTTGCCTGAAACGGTTATATCCCCGTTCTGTTCCACATAATCACTTAACACATCCGTTATGGTCACATTTGTCATGGGAGTGCTTGTAATGGTCGTCTCTTCCTTGATCACCTGAAGTGCCTGTGTAAATGCGTTGCTCATTGCGTTTGCATCGTTGATGGAATAATACTTATCAGCAGAGGAAGCCATGTTTTTCAGATCAGCAGGATCAGTACTGGCCGAACCTCCGAACATACCGCCCCAGGGATCTGCCACAGGGATGCCCAGTGTAAATACGGTAGCTTTGCTCTTAACCGTAGTTGCCATACCGCTTAAGTTATATCCATAAGAAGAATCTGAATTCTCGCCGTCGGAAAAGAATATTACATATTTGTTGTTTCCGGTGTTGCTGACCTGTGTCAGCTGTTCATCTGCCTTGGAAAGACCCGGATAATATGTCGTATTGTAGGCATTGTTCGGATTATGCAGCGTCATTCCGTTAATTATATTGTTTATATTTGCCTTGCTTACGGATGATACGGTAGTCCAGCCCTGCGCCACATCCACAGGGGTTTTGCCTTCATTGTCCGTCATTCCGAATGTAACAACAGATATATTTGAAGCTTCATCATCCTTAAGTCCGGATACAAAGCTTTTAGCCGCTGTCTGCAAAGCCTGCAGTCTTGTTCCGTCTCCAAGGGATGAACTCATGGATCCGGTCCTGTCCAGTACCAGCAAAATATCTGCATGTCCGTTTGTAGTAGTCGTTATCGTACTTTCATCCTTCTTATCCTTACCTGTTACGGTAAGCTTAAGTGTATAATCATCACCGCTTCCTTCTATACTTTTTGTATGTGCTATATTTTCAGCAGCATATGTGCTTGCTGTACCCATTCCAAATACCGACGCAGCCGCCGTCATCACACCTACAGCAGCCGCAAAGCCTTTAGTAAATATATTCTTCATCAAATAAATCTCCTTTTATTTTATAATATCCATCATTTTTTTGCTGCCCTTCTCTTCCTGTCTAAAGCCAGCAGTACTATCGCTCCGGCACCGACAGGCAGCAGTATGAACAAAGGTCCTCCACCGCCTGCCAGCCCCGTCAGAGGATTGTCCTCATAGGTATTGGTAAACTCGGCCTTATTCTCGTTTTCACCTATGTAAGACTGTACCGTAAGTGCCGCACCTGTTCCTGCCGACTTCGTTTCAGCCTTTCCATCGGTCACTACATTTGCAGAAGGGGTGTAGCTTTCCGAAGCAGCCTCCATGAGTTCATAATCCGTCCCCGCCGGTACCGTGAAAAGCACGGTCTCCCCGTCACTCAGGCTGAATGTGTACTGTGTGCCGTAATCAAGCTGTGTGCCTGCCGCCACTTCGGTTCCGTTTTTCTTAAGCACCGCCGTTGAAGTAAGATTTAACCCCGCATTTGCCTCATCCTCTGTAAATGTGACGCTGTACTCAAACTTTTTGTTTTTATCAGCATGTTCGCCTTTTACAGACTTACTTACTGTAAGCTGCGAAGATACCGTGTAGCAGTTTTCGAACTCAGGAATCTCCGTTTTTTCGTCAGATACCGTTCCGTTTTTGATCTCATGAACAGTGACCGCCGCCGGTTCAAGCACACCGTTGTTGTACCAGATCTTATAACGCACAAGATAGGAATTGTTGCCGGTGTTGTAGGACATGTCTCCTTTTGCCGTCGGAGATAGCCTGCCGGTTTCCTCAGTCAGGATATATTCATAAATCCCGGCTTCGGTAAACTTTGAGAGATCTTCGGACGTCAGCCCGATACCGGCTTTAAGAGACGACAGGTCACTGTCTTCGTTTATACTGATAGTCTTACTGCTTATCTGCGGCGCTCCGTCCTTTGGTGTCATGGTAAATGTAAACACAGCATCAGGTGTCGTAACGCCTTTTGCAGCTTTTTTAATTTTTTTGACTATGCTGTATCCGTCACCGGCCGAGCTGTTCCCGGTACCACTGCTGTTTTCTCCCGAATTTCCTGTGTTTCCTCCCGGATCATCACCTGTGCCACCGGTATTAGGATTTCCCGCAAGGGCATTTTTTATCGCCCGGGCAATTGCTTCCCTGTACCCTTGTGTTGTAGCCGAAGTCACCGCATCCACATTGGCAGCCTCAGCATTTGTGCCTATATAGGAAGACTTTACCTGGGACAGAAGATTATCCCAATTTCCGTCGGCATCATTTACTGCGATATCCGTGATCTTCCCGTTTGAAACAGTCACATTAAGGGTAATGTAATGATCATTGCTACCCATATCTGCCCTTCCGGTGTAAACACCATCAGGGATATCTGCTCCTGTTGTGTCCGGCGTTGTTGCCGCCGGTGCACCTTTTATGGCGTTTTCGATCGCATCCGTAAGATTTGATACATAATATTTTTCGGAATAAGTGTTAGCACTTCCCTTCGCCGTAGCGGAGGAAACAGTATCTACAGCCGCCTCTATACCGCTCAATGTAGCAGGCTGTCCTATATAGCTTGACCGCACACCTCTTAAAAGCTCATCAAATCTGTCCTGCTTATCCGAAGCATAGACGTTGATATTTGAAATCTTCCCGTCAGCAACGGAAACATAAACCGTACCCCGGTAAGTCTTATCCAGCTTGCCATTTTTATACTTGCTGACAGTCACTGCAGAAGAATATGTACCGTCCTCTGCGATCTCAGAACCTGTCACTGCAAGCACATTTTCAGCCGTTACAGCCGCAAGTCCCGTTACAGGCGCCGCAGCAACAGCCGTTGCCAGAAGAAGCGCGGACACCTTCCCTGCCCTGAACCGCTTCCATGCTATCTTTTTCTTTTTCATCATCCTCTCTTTTCATAGCCTCCTCGTTTCCTTTTTAAATTTAAACTTCACAACCGCAAATTATTCTGATATGATTACCTTTGTAGTTAGCATAGGATAACTCATGGATATACGTATATCAGTTGGCAGCGGCTAATGCAACACATTTACTGTTATTTTAGCCGTTAGAGGAAGGATATTATCCGAAAGCGGTATTAATTAAAAAGGTTGCATGAATACAAGAAAAATGTACAGGAAAACCATGAAAAAGAATCTTGAAGAAATAATAAAAAAAATAACAGACACATTTGATCTGCAAAAAGAAAAGACTTTCGTCTCATACAACAATCTGCATCTTTATACTCCGGGAAGTGACAATAGTGCTGGCAAATGCCTTATTTACACTTTGGGAACCATTGCTGCTTTTTTCTGCTTTGAAACAAAACCGGAAAATAACATAAATCTTTACATGAATACCGGGCTTCATTTCATTACATGTTTCTCTCAGGTAAATGCTGTAGATGAAAGAGGGCACGTGCTGCATCAGGGGACAATAAGATACATAAGCGGATTCCCTGAAGAAAGGCTTTTTAATCTGTCTTCAGGAAAAGCATTTGAAGGATTTGTAATTATGATCGATCCCGATAAATACATACGATATGTAAAAGAAGTTTTTCAACTGGATATAAAGTCTTCCTACGACGCCTTGTCAAAGGTGTCCGATTTCGGCTCCTTACCGGAAATAACAATCATAGCCGGACAGATACATTTAAATAAGACAAGGCATATAGGCAGCGAATCTGTGTTGTTTTATGAAAGTAAGCTTCACGAAATCCTCTCTGTACTTATGCGGAAAGCCGCAGATCTTGAAACCGGCGTCGTGCCCGTTGATGGCAGGCCTGTTGCAGACCACGGTCCCGGCAGCAGCGTAAGCAGTGAGGATATTGTAAAAATCTCAGAACTTACCCGGCTTTTAAGCGATGCTCCCGAAAAAAGAGACAGTTTGGAAGCTCTGGCAAGAACAGCATGCATGAGTCCTGCAAAGCTGAAATACACATTTAAACAGGTGACGGGATGTACTGTTTCTGAATACAGAAACAGTATTCTTATAGAAAAGTCCCGTTTATTCCTAATTTCCACCGACCTTACGATAAAAGAGATCGCAGACCGCACCGGCTTTAAAAAACCCGGCAGTTTTACGGAATTTTTCAGAAAACACACAGGATTTAATCCTGCGTATTACCGGAAGCTTTACAGATAAATATTATCCTGTTCGATTCCGGAAATACTACCGAGCTTAAAGGTCTGTTTAAAAAGAGCCTCATACTCACAGGCATTTTTTCCGTGATCGTCATGATAGCCTCCGAGCCGGGCTCAGGTTTTATATCTTCTATAGATACTGATATGATTCTTATATATGCTTTTTACTCTGTTTCATCCGACTTTACTCTATCCTGGTAAAACACATTTCCTGTTCAACCGGTATGTCAGGATGTGTTTTCATTTATAGTTGATATGTTCTTATTTTCTTATTAAAACAAATCCGGATATATGTAAAAATCATAAAAAAGTCTTAAGATCAGCGTAAAAAAACGATTTTCATGCGAGGTTTCAGATTATATGAAAAACTGTTGCAGGCAACGGGAAAGACCATATACTCCACCATAGCCCAGATATGCGGCGCCCTCACCAACCTTGTCCTTGATCCCATTATGATATTCGGCCTTTTGGGATTCCCGGCGCTTGGCATAAGGGGTGCAGCCATAGCTACGGTCATCGGACAGATCGTGTCCATGATAGTTGCGGCGGCATTGCATTTTCATAAAAATAATGAAATACCCCAAAGGAATAGGATACATTAAGCCGGATGGCGAAATAATAAGAGGGATATTTAAGATCGCGGGACCGGCCATCCTCATGCAGGGGCTGCTATCGGTCATGTCCTACGGTCTGAATCTCATTTTCGGCTCTGTATCAGTGGCTGCCGTTACTGCCTACGGAGTGTTTTTCAAGATGCAACAATTCTTACTGTATGCTCTTTTCGGACTCAGGGATGTCATCTCTCCGGTCGTTGCTTATAACTACGGCGCAGGAAAAAAGGACAGGGTTCTTGCAGGCTCTCGTTAGGGCGTTTTGTTTTGCTGCATTGTAATGTGCGCAGGTACATTTGCATTTGAGGTATTTGCGCCACAACTGACTTCCATGTTCGGTGTGTCGGATCACTCTGCCCTTCTTTGTATAAGAGCCATGCGTATCGCAGCCATCGGATTTTTGTGTGTGGGTGTAAATATGGCTCTCCAGGGAGTATTTCAGGCTCTGAACCGGGGAATTCCTTCACTTGTAGTGTCTCTGTTGCGGCTGCTTATAATACCCCTTCCTCTCGCTTTCCTATTCAGCCGTCTGCCGGATGCGGAAGTTTTGATATGGATAGCCCTTCCGGTGGCTGAAGCCGCGGCGGCTGTGGTGGCAGTTTTGTTTACGGTAAAAATGTTGAAGAAGTAAATATCATAATGCATACTAAATTAATTTCTCATTGTATGTACCATTCGAAAAGCTTAGCAATTCCCTGTATACACAAATTTAAGATACTCTCTTGCGATCTCCGCAAAGCGGTATACCATCCCCACATCCGTCGCTTCAGCGTCCGCCATTTTATGCCGGGGGAAGAAACGGCTTAAATGCAGCGGCACATTTACACCCTCACCGCCCTTCAATCCGGCTATCCATTCTGCTTCCCGCCTGATCTCCTCCTCACTGTCGTTTAACCCGGGCACGATAAGAGTCGTTATCTCCAGATGAATGCGCCCTGCAGCCGATTCTATAAAGTTTTTTGTAAATGTGATATCCCCTCCAAGCAGGTTGGCGTATCCTTTTTCAGTAAAGCACTTCAGGTCGATATTTGCTGCATCTACCGCTCCTATGACTTTTTCTGCCACATCACGACTCACACAACCGTTAGATACAAGGACGTTTTTCATACCGTTTTTTCTCACAAGCCCGGCGCAATCAATCAGGTATTCATAACCCACCAGCGGTTCATTATAGGTGTATGCAACACCGATATTCCCCCTGTCTTTTAGTTCCAGCGCCATCCCCGCAAGTTCTTCAGGTGATACAGATCTTGTATTCAACCGGTGCAGACCGTCATCATCTCTGTATAATATTTCCGGATCGTTTTTGAAGCCCGCAGCTTTCCCGCGATCTTTACAGCCTTCAGAATCCTCTCCACTTGAAAAAGCCCTTGCTATCTCATAATTCTGGCAGAAAGGGCAGTTAAGATTGCACCCGAAGCTGCCTACAGACAGTATTTTGCTTCCGGGGTAAAACCGGTTCAGCGGTTTCTTCTCTATGGGATCAAGGGCAAGCCCGGTGACGATACCGTAATTTACCGGCACGATCCCTCCGTACCTGTTTCCCCTTGCATGGCACCACCCTGTACCTCCTTCGGGGATATCACAATTTCTGAAACATACATCGCATTTGCTCATAGATATGCTCACCTTTTAGTTATATATCATCTGTCATTGTCTTGTGTTTTTTCATAATTTGCAAAAAGCAGGTTTTGTCATAACTAAACTCAATAAGTTATCCATCCCGGCATCAAAGGCTGCAACTCTGTTAAATACACACAATTTTCTTGCATTTTGAGTCCATCTCTGCATCGAAGATCGCAACATCTTTTATATATGCCTTCCAAACATGTTATTACCAGTATAACAGATCAAAAATGACGTACAACCTCAAACCTCTGAAGCTCAACATCTTTATCTGCCGGATCTATCCCTGCTTTTTGCTTTGCTATGGACACCTGATACTGCACCGTGTCCACCCCCTCAAGATTCGGGAGCAGAAGTCCTCTCTGCCAGCCCTTTGTGACCACAACCCCGTATCGTTTCACATCCAGCTCCGCCTCATCCTTTATCTTTTCCATCGGACCAAGGACATCAACGCTTATTTCCAGATCATCGATCTCATCTTCTCTTACCTCGGGAAATCTTGGATCTCTCGTGGAAGCGCTGATAGCATTCTCTATGATCTCTTCTGCTATGGAAGCCTGTACCGGCGCGATCGTTCCTATACATCCTCTGAGGGCGCCGTCCTTATGCAAAGAAACAAATACCCCTGCCCGCCTGTCAAGCATTTCAGCAGGCAGACCATCCGGCACGCCTGTCTTCCTTCCTGTTTTAATATATGAGGTGAGAGACTCCCTCGCCAGTGTTACGTAAGCATCCTCCATGGCTTTTCCTCCGTTTGTTTTAAATACATATATTGCAAAAGCGGTCATCTGTCATATCTGAACAGATAACCGCACACTATTTCGCAAATCAGTTAAATACTAAAAGATTCCGATCAATTTGTTCTTGTCTCGGCGCTCTTTATGGCCTCATCCACATTTTTTGACAGCTCCATTTTCTGGAAATCCGCATTCTCCGGAAGATGCATTTCAAAGGAATCGGTTATGTCATAAACAGCTGTGGCTTTATCTATCTCCACCGCCAAGACATGTCCGCCCTTTGACATATCTTCGGTTATAAAATGAAAATGCCAGCCTGCCGAATTCAGTCCCTTTACATAATCAGGACAGTATATTCCCACCATCGTTCCGGATATATCATCAAGGTCTGTCTCTACCTGGTCTTTTTTAAGCGCCTCATCAAGCATGATATAGGGCTTTTCCTGCTTGTACTCGCTCCGCACTTTTATATGCTTAAATTTCCCGGGTATCTTAACCATGTAAAACAGATTCTTCCCCTTTTCGGATACGACTTTATTCAGCTCTTCCTGCAGCGCCTGCATGCTTCCTATATCGGACAGATCTGCCTTGCCGTCCTCCTCAAACCATGTAACATTTGAAAATGGGATCGGCTCATTGTCTGCGGGAATATTTATGCTGCCGTCACTTAAAGCCTGGTAAACCACACCGTCTAAAGCGATCAGTTCACCGTTTACCCCTTCAAATGTGCCTATTCCCGTATCGCCGTGCTGCTTTAATTCACCTACGGTTATTATTCCGTCATAATAACCCTGTGTCAATGACTGCAGTAAAGCCACCTGATACATAGTGTCTTTATCTGTGACTGCCTCAGAGGAAGCCTTTGGCTCCGTAGCAGCTGTACCTGCGGCAGCGCCGCACCCGGCAAGTCCCAGACCTGCTGCGAGGCACGCCATGCCTACACCCGTTATGATCCTCTTCTTCATTGTTGTTCTCCTCCTTTTTCTATGTCTCCCCTCTCTTTATTATATCATATTTTCTCCAGCAGCCACGCCATTACATGCATCGCCTGCTGAAATTCTCCATTTTTTATCATCTCTTCTATTTCTTCAGGCAAATGTGTCACCACCTCAACAAATTCCGTATCGTCAAGTGATTGTCCGGATGACCTGCGGCAGTTTTTAGCAGAAAAAATATGCGCATAATTGTCTGCGATGGTGGCATTTGAGGGGATCACAAGCAAAGGCTTCCATTCATCTGATATATATCCCGTTTCCTCCAGAAGCTCCCGCTTTGCGGCTTCAAGCGCATCCTCCGCAGAAAAGCCCTCACGACTGCCGTATTCCTTTCCGTCTTTTCGCTCTATGCCACCGGCAGGAAACTCCGTCGTAACCTCCCTGACCCCCTGTCTGAACTGACGGACACAGATGTAATTGCCTTCCGTGTCTGACGCCACTATCACTACATAATCCTTACGGCTGTAGCTGTAGAAGGGCTCCACCTCATTTCCGTCGGGAAGGCGGTATGAAGACCTTCTGAAATCTATCCATTTGTCCCGTACTATATGTTCTGTACGTACCTCTTCCCATGCAAGAGGATCTTTTTCACTTTCATTTTTCATTTTAAAACTCCATCCTTACTTTTTTGCCGTTAAAAACCTGTCGAGATCCAGCGGACTTCTGTATATCCCCGTTTCTTCATACAAATATGTCTGCAGCTCCAGGAGCTTATCAAAAAATCCCGCATATATACCGTCACATTTTTCAGACTTATCCCCCTCTTTTTCGGGGCTTACCATATCGCTTAAACGCTTGTCTGCCTTTTCACTGTACAGATATACCATCTTCGGACAATGAAAATGCAGATATCTTGCGGCAAGCATCCTGTTGTTAAAATATTTTATATCCGAAAACAGATCCATAAGATATTTGTGCGCCTCGAGTATATATGTCCTGCTGTCTTTTATCTTTCGGCAGTCTTCGTTTAACAGGCTTATGTAGGAATCTATGCGCGAAGCCTCACTTTGCATCACCGGGGCTATGACATCATAATAAAACTCTTCATCCTCAGGTATTTGCGACGCCCTTCCGTCAGCATCAAAAAAACCGCGGCTTATCAGGAATAGTTTTGAAGCTGCCACATCTTTCAGGTCATGCCTGGGCCTTTCCCTGCACATACCGTAGAGAATAGATCCGGCATAGGACCAGCGCGCTCTGTAGTTTTCCGTAAACCTCTCAAATTCCTTAACTGTATCCAGATTAATCATATAATCTCCTTTACACCAAACTATTATATTGCTGTTTATTTATATCCGCCAATGCTCATCATACATTTTTCGCAGTATACATCACAGACTTTTACAAGACCATAAGAAGTGTGCCTGCCGTTATCAAGGCAGCGCCTATACCTGTCTTTAAAGTAAACTCCTCATGCAGAAAAATAATTGCCAGCACTATAGTTATAACCACGCTTAACTTGTCTATCGGAACAACCTTTGACACATCACCAACCTTTATGGCATAAAAATAGCACAGCCACGAGGCTCCGGTCGCAAGACCTGATAAGATCAGAAACAACCAGCTTTTTCCGCTTATTGCAGTTATACCTGTATGAGAGTGGGTGATAAACACCATAAGCCAGGACATGCCTACCACTACTAAGGTTCTTATAGCGGTAGCTAAATGAGAATCCACATCTTCTATCCCTATTTTTGCAAGTATTGAAGTAAGGGCTGCAAAAACAGCTGAAAGTAAAGCTAATAATAACCACATATTCTTTTTATCACTCATTTTTTCTCTATCTAATAATAATACAAATGTTATGATGTTGTGACCAAAAGTGATGCCACTGATCGTTTTGTCAACAATTTAGATAATTATAAACCTTTTTACGATAATTTTACACTGATTTTTCAAGCAGAAAGAATGAATTATGCTTTTAATAAATCCGGATAAGCCGGATTTAACAGTTGCCTGTATACACATATTTCAAATACACTTTTGCTGTTTCTGCAAGACGATATACAAGTTCCACATCCGTGGCTTTTGCATCCTGAATTTTATAACGTGGGAAAAATCTACTGATGTGAAGAGGCACATTTGCTCCGGCTCCGCCTTTCAGACCTGCTATCCACTCCGCTATATGATAATTGTTTTTTATCCTAAGATAATTATTCTACCCAACCATTTTCAGTTATTATATATTTTCCATTTGCAATATCCGCCGCAATAACTTCTCTTTCGGACTTATACTTAATTGGTTCCGTTTTATTTACAATAAAGTTTCATAATTTCAATTTGCCCTGTCCGTTAAAAACCTGTCGAGATCCAACAGACTTCAGTATATCCCTATTTTATCATACAGATATGTCTGCAACTCCGGGAACTTATAAAAAAAACACCTTAGTATTTACAAGGGTCTGTAAACACTTTGGTGTTATTTTACTACTATGCATCGCAGTGATACAATATGAAACATCCGTAATAGTTTATGTCCACTGATCAAGGTATTACGAATTACAAGCCTCTTTAACATGCTCATTTGAAGTCACATTGATACCACCATGACCATGCCCGTCGCCGTGAGTCAGCTCATATGGTTCATCCGGCAGGGGCACTACCAGTTTTATGCCGTTGTGCTCTATCACATCCGACTTCATGTTATAAACATCGGAAATTATCTTCGGCGTCATGATGTCATGATCTCCGTATGCAAATACCCTGCTGTCCTTTATAAACAAAAACTTATCGCAATAGCGCAGCGCAAGGTTCAGATCATGTATCACCACTGCAACTGAAATATTGTGCTCCCTTGCTATATGCTTTACCCTCTTCATGAGCTCGTACTGGTTTCTTGGATCCAGATTACTGGTAGGCTCATCAAGAAGCAGAAACTTCGGCTGCTGCACCATAGCTCTGGCAAGCATTACCTTCTG
This sequence comes from uncultured Clostridia bacterium, assembly GCA_946626755.1. Classification (GTDB taxonomy): domain Bacteria; phylum Bacillota; class Clostridia; order Lachnospirales; family Lachnospiraceae; genus UBA4285. The sequence continues at coordinate 28,916 of CAMOUW010000002.1, read as the reverse complement.
AAGCTCCCCGCCGGAAAGCTCGTCTATAAATCTGAGGGTAAAATCCTCCAGATCCATATGCTCTATGACATCATCTACTATTTTTTTGTCATCAGCCGTTATATCCCATTTTATATAAGGCTTGCGTCCCACAAGAATAGCGTCATATACCGTAACCCTGCTTGTCTCCGTTTTCTGTGCCACATATGCTATATTTTTTGCCACCTCATTTCTGGGCATCTTAAACAGGTCCGCCCCGCTGACCATCACGACGCCTCCCTTTACCGGAATGATACGGTTAAGACACTTTATGAGCGTACTTTTGCCGGCGCCGTTATTTCCCAGTATGGCAATACATTTATTGTCCTGGATATCGAAGGAAATATCCTTTAAAATGTCCCTTTTCCCATAAGAAAAGTTTATGTCTTTTATATTTATCACTTTCTCTTAGCTCCCTTAAACAATATCCAGAGGAACACCGGTCCTCCCACAAATGAAGTAATGGCTCCTATAGGAAGAATTATCGGCGCTATTATCAGACGGGCAAATGAATCAGCCCCGAGAAGCAAAAGCGCTCCCGCTACGGCTGAAACAGGGATGAGAAACCTGTAATCATTCCCCACAAAACGCCTCATTATATGAGGGGCTATAAGTCCGATAAAGCTTATGATACCAACATATGATACGGCTATGGATGTGGCAAATGCAGCAACAGCCATAGTCGAGTACATGATCAGATTTACATTTACCCCGAGACTCTTGGCAGTTTCCTCGCCGTTTTCCATGGCATTGTAATTCCATCTGTTTATCATAAAAAATATAAATGCGCCTGCAAATGCTGCAAGTATGATGAGAACCTCTTTCATACTGGTGCTTCCGAGATCGCCAAATGTCCAGAATACAACAGCTGCCACCTGGACGTCATCCGCAAAATATTGTATCAGTGTGCTGGCTCCGGAAAAAATAGCGCTCAGAGCCACGCCGGCAAGCACCAGCCCCTGCTGCCCCACCTGTTTTATCCTGGAAAGGGCTATGATAATGATCGTCGCCCCTATACCTCCCAGAAAGGCGCAGGTGCTTACCAGAAAGGGATTGGTCACGCTTATGGCATTGGCTGCCGATGTGGAATTCTGGATGCCTGCCGAAAAAACTATGATAGCTATAGTTGCTCCGAATGATGCTCCGTTTGACACACCAAGGGTGGATGCTGATGCCAGCGGATTTTTCAGTACACTTTGCATAACCACTCCGGTAATGGCAAGAATAGCCCCCACCAGTATGGCCGTAGTCACACGCGGAACCCTGACTCCCACGACCACTGTCTGGGATCTGGGTTCTCCCTGTCCGATAAAAGTCTTGAAAATTTCTGATATGGAAACGTGCGCCGAGCCCTGACCTATGGCAAAAATAGCCAGGGCAAACAAAGCTGCGCAAAGAATAACAAGAACAAGAACCTTTTTCCGGACAAATTTATTATAATCAGATCTCGCCTTTGAACTACTCCCCATGAGCGTTCCGCCTTTTCTTATTGATCATATCTGAAACTCCAGTCTTATTTTTTTTGTATTACTTATCATCTAAAAGCTTAAGATCAAAGATTTTTTACATCTATCTTTCCAAATCCCATGCCTGCTTTATCCAGGTCGTCATAATAAGTATCGGAGTCAAGGAAGAACTTGAAGATCTCTTTTGCCTTCTCCTTGGGGTCTATGTCGCTAAAGGCCTCGGGATAGATCACGCTTCCCACATAATATGTATCGGCAAGAGCTATTTCTATGTTTGTATGGTACCAGTTATAACCCAGACAAGTGTATACATTTCCGTCTTCTACCGCCTTAAGCTGGATATAATAGTCCGGATTGGCATCATAATCCTCTTTTACGTATGATTTGTTGTTGGGATCAAGGAAAATGTAGTCAGGATTCCACTCCAGCACCTTCTCCTTATCGATGGTCATACCGTTCACCTTGTCTGAAAGCCCCTTGCATACATCATTTGCATTAAGGACCGTAAAGATGGGAAAATTGCTGTATGTTCCTTCTATTCCGTGTCCGCCCTTAAATGAAACGGCTCCGGTGTATACGCTTGGTTTCTTGTCATCAGGCACCTTTGCAGCCCTTGCAGCCACATCCTCCTGAACCTCATCGATATAATCTATTATGGCCTTCGCCCTGTCTTCAACGCCCATTACTTCCCCGATGACTTCCAGAGAATCGTCATAATCCTGTCCGAATAATGTTCCGGAATTGATCGCTACCACAGGGATTCCTGTTTTCTGCTGCAGAGACTCTGCATCCTCTTTTGAGTAACCTGCAATGATAACATCAGGTGCGCAGTTTATGATCTCTTCTTCATAAGGGGTATAACCGCCGGAACCTCCCTCTCCTACTATAGGCTTATCCTGCCACTTATCTTTATTTATGTGACCATAAGCTTTTACAACATTTATCCTCTCATCGCCTTTTTCTATCTCACCCTGCTCTACGCCTACAACCTTGTCTACACAGCCGAGATAGCAAAGATAGCGAAGACCGTTGTTAAGACCTATTACGGAATTTACCTTTTCAGGAACTTCTACAGTTCTTCCTGTATTGTCTGTTATGGTTTTTGTTCCGCCGGATGAGGAAGCTGCAGTTGTTGAAGTGGTATCAGCCGCCGCAGTTGTGGTTTCCGCCTGCTTGGCTGTAGTTGTGCTTTCCGTACCGCCGCCACTTGAACATGCCGCAAGAACAGGCGTCATAGCTGCCGCTGCCAGACCAAGTGCTGCATATTTTAAACCTTTTTTGAACTTCATTTTATTATCCTCCGTTTATGTGTGATTATTCTAAATTTAAAACTATTTATGTACCCTTCGACAGGCTAAGGATACTGTACAGATGCCATAAAAGAACCCGGCTTTGATGCGTAGTCAAAAGGCACTATAGCATTTTTAAACGATATATTATTGTTAAAGCGCTTAATTTATGAAAATCTCGAATACTCCTCATAGCAATCCGGACAAAGCTTCTTCCCGTCCTCAAGCCTTATAAAGCTTTCGGCAGTCATTTCACCGCATTTTTCGCAAGGGTAAGAAACAAATATCTTTGCTTTTTCAGGAAGTTTGAACGTAACTTCTTTCACTTCAAAAATATCCTCATCCGGCATCTCCATCAGCGCCTGCTGCCATTCATCTCTTTCTTTGCCATCATTTCCGGCCTTCAGAACAAGTCTTACCGACTTGCCTGAAGTTCTGTTGTAAAAAGAAAATGCCTGCTTGCCTCTCATGTGAAAGAGCAGATTGCCTTTTCCTGCGCTGCATCCAAGGAGCACCTGTATAGCATCTACTCCGCATGCATCATTTTCAGTAACGCATACCACATCCTCATCTTCGGAAAAATTAAGATCAAGCAGCTTTATTGCATATTTTGCCGCTCTGTATCCGATGGTAAGCCCGGGACAGATATGTCCGTGAAACTCCACACAACGCCTCATATCATCATCTTTTATAGCTGTCAAATCCATTCTCAACCTCCTGCGTTCTCCATACTAATGTTACGATAAGGGAATTTACCTCATTTACAAAAATACCGTTTTTCATGTGGGCGTCTACAAAATCACATATTTTTTCAACATTCTTTTCATCTGCTTCGGCTGCAGTATCCAGAATATAACGGTCCTTTAGAAAAGCCACAGCATCCTCCCTGCAAAACTCTTGTGTGTCATCCCTGTAATAATAGTCCACAACCGGATAATTTTTATTTTTGTACAGATGTTCAAAGAAAACCGGGATCTTATTTTCATCATGCCACCGGGACTCGGTTTTCATATACTTTAGAAACTCATCTGCCACCGGAGCTTCCCGTTTTGCAAATGTGGCAAGTGCGCAAAAGCCTTTGCAGGCCTGAGCGGCTCTGTCAAGGTCATCCACCGTATCAAATGCAGGGGTCATATGACCGAATATGAGATCATATTTTTTTTCCATCCCCTTTTCTTTGATATCCATATCATGCCAGCATTCATTTATAAAGCTGATATTATCTTTGCCGTATTCTTCTTTTTTCTTTACGGCAAATTCTATCATCTTCGGTGAAACATCGCTTCCTGTAACATGACCGCATCTGTCTGCCACGGCAATGGAGTATCTTCCCGCTCCGCATCCCAGATCCAGCACTTCGCTATCCGGCGTCCATACCGGAAGTTTTTCCAGTATTTTCAAAAAAGGATCATCCTTCCAGGCAGGCACTTTCAGGTCATTGAACTGGCCGGCAACTCCGTCCCATTTTTTAGCGCTTTCTTTAGCTTCCAAGACACAAACTCCTTTCTGTTTTTGTCCCGCCCCTGTGTAACAATTTATACGAGGTGTACAATAAATGCATCCCCGTACGGGGGATATGAAAGGCATGTTATCGTACGTATTGTACGATTTTGTATAATAAAAACTGCACCGTAAAAAAGCGCATTTGAATATATGTCATTGACGGACACATTTATTTGGTCTTCTCATTTTTTTCTATGATACCCTTTATTCCGCTTTTTACAAATTCATCTATACATCCCCGTACACAATCCCATCGTTTCATCTTTTCACGTATCCCCATCTTGGTGATAGACAAGCATCCGCTGGTCTGAAAAACCAAAACAGCCCGCAGCTGCTCCCGCGTCATTTTTGTATATCCGGAAATATATTTGTAGTACATATCTGATGACCGGTCCACTAGTTTTTTTACGATCAGAGACGAGAACGCGTCATCTATGAAAATATTCCTGTATCTGTCATTTTCTCTGACAAATACACAAAAAGGTGTTTTGCAATTTTTTTCTTCTTTTTCAGGTATCAGATCAAGATGCTTTGCCCAGAAAGACCCGGTTTCCTGCAGGGCTTCGTCAAGTATCTCTTCCAAAACCCCGGTCACATTATCATAATGTGCATAAAAAGTGCTCCTGCTGATATGAGCCTCTTCGCATATGGATGTAATGGTGACCCCGTCATATCCTTCTCTTTTGTGCAAAGAAATAAAGGCTTCTTTTATCTTTGTCCTCGACTTCAATCTTCTTTTGTCCGTTTTAACCTCTGTTTCTTTTTCCATGTTCTGCCCGCCTTTTGTTTTTTGTACAGCTTGTATATTTACACATCGATACTATCATTCACACAGCAAAAAAATAACCCCCCACGGGGGTTATTACCGGTTCCGATTCACGCCTAATAATTTACATTTCGCTGTGTTCCATTTTATATTTTATAGCTTACCACACCATACCCCACGCCGAATATATCCTCATGACTTAATCTTTCAGGCTTTACATCAAGACCTTCCAATGCTCCCGACATGATGCAAAAGCTTCTGTGTCCGCACTCTGCCGCATTTTCAAGCAGGTCATCCGGAAACTCCAGAAGTTCATCAAACCTCGCTTCCCCCATCACGTCCATGATCCGCTCATCGTACACCGGGCCTTTATCATTAAAACCGTAAGGCCCTTCAGGCTTTAATCTGTGGGAAAGATCACCGCTAGCTATGAAAAACACACGGCGCCCCGTCTCATTTACAGCATCACGGATAATGCGTCCGAATTCAACATGCTTCTTTAGCGACAGACCGGAAAGCCCGATGCGCACCAGCTTATAGTCCTTATATAGCTTATTTACAAAATACAGCGGAACCATGACACCATGATCAAGCTCCGGATCCCGCTCCCCTTCCGTGCCTGCGGGAATACCGTTTTTTTCTGCCATATGACTTATCATACCTGTAAGCTCTGTATCGTATCTTACGTCAAATGTAAGTTCCGGTGCCCTGAAAAGCCCCATGTCGCCATGCGCCGACTCCCCCGGGGAAATGTGAAAATAATCCCTGTACATAATGCTGTGGGGGGTTGTTATCACGATGGTTTCAGGCTTTAACTGCGCTATAAGCTCCCCTGCCTTCATAAAGCTCTCTGTGGTCTTTGCGATCTTTTTTTCTTCTCCCCTTCCCACCTGAGGCAGAATTACAGGCGGATGGGGCAGCATGCATGCTCCAATGATCAAATACATCACCTCCCGAAACGTATCCTAAAAAATAATTGTAAAAAAGAACCGAATCCCAAAAGCGGTTTGCTTTACGGGATAAGGTTCTTTTATATCTCATGATCAGATCAGGAAATCATCCTGTTCCTTTCGTTGCAAAAGGCCATTAATTATTTCTCTTTTTCTTTACTGTTATCAGCGTAACTGCAGCAGCTGCAGATGCTGCAGCAAGTCCGATCCAAAGAGGAAGCAGATTGGCGTTTCCTGTCTTTACTGCAGTAGAATAAACCACATTTCCGCCGGTGGTCGTATATCCGTTTATTGCATTACCTGCAGAAGACGGCACCAAAGTACCGGACTGACCGTTTATGCTGTCATTTTCAACACCTGGATCAACAGGTTCCTCCTCAGCTTCTGAAGCCACAAAAGTAGCGCTTACAGTTACATCACTCTTCGGCATAAAGAAGACAAATGCATTGGGACCGATTTTACCAACCGGCACCTCTTTACCGTCTTCATCAAGCACATTTACTTTTTGGGTTTCAAACCCAAGATCAGGCACTGTCTTGACGATCACATGTTCACCGGGTACCGGCATATTTTTTTCAACTATTACATTTCCGTTTTCCGATTCGCTTATATTAGTAAAATAAGCTCTTTCTATCTTCTCAAACTGCACAGGCTCTTTATCCTCAGCGTCTCCTTCTATATTCAAGAAAAATATGCCGTCTTTGTTGATAAGAGCACCACCGGGAGCTTTTGACTCAACCGTGTCAGCCACGTCACCATTCTCACCATAAGTAATTATTGTTTTTATAGAAGAATCAAATCCCAGACGTTTAAGCTCTTTGTCGTAAACACCTTTAAAATCGTACTGTTCTATTTTATTCAGAGATATAGGTTTTACAATTGTTACGGTATAAACACCATCCGAGCCCAGATAAAGAGACATTATATTTGTATAATCTTTCCTGTTTGCCCAAAAATCGATTAAAGAATCAAGTTCTTCATCCGACAGGAAAACTCCAACAACGTCCACCTCTTCAGAGGGCATGATAAATGAAAAAGTATTCTCATCTATATTGCGAAGTCCTACCTCTTCACCTATCTCTTCACCACTTCTATCATATACAAATATACTGTTTAAAACGTAAGTAACTTCCGGTGTAGCAGTAACTGTCACGGTATCTCCGGGCTTAGCCATACCATCTGCAAGATCAGTCTTTAACCTTCCGTAAAGCTTTCCATCTCTGGAATCAGTACTCACTTTTGTATTTACCTTGTAACTGTCCTGCACTTTCACAAAATATGCCTCAGCCGTTATGTTGTCCGCCGGCATAGTGACCGTAAATGTATTTTCACCGGTCTTTGTCGCTTCATAAAACTCATCCGGTTTTGAGGAGTCCGTTACAAACAATATGCCGTCTTCCAGCTTATAACCCTCTTCAGGTGTGACTGTAAATGTAACAGTATCTCCGGCCTTTGCAATGCTTACATCAGAAACAAGAGTACCATGAACCTCTCCGTCTTCTTCATCCGGATTTACAAACGTACTCACCCGGAAATCGTTCTCTGCCTCTTTTCCACCATCAGCATCAGTATTTGTACCCTGTATGTCTCCCTCATTAGTATCCGGAAGGTCCCCATTTATCTCTTCCGCATGGACCGCTAAAGGTGCTGACATCTGCACGGCAGGCATGCTTATAGCTACAGCTGCCATCACTGCAAATATAAATTTTTTAGCTTTGACTTTTATCTTCATTTCTAAAATCCTCCTCGAAAACATAGCATTTCTATCAAAAACAACACTATCTTACTATCTATATTATCCCCTTGAAAAGACAGTGTCAACATAGTTTTTTCACAATTCTGTTTGGTAGCTTTCGAAGATTTTTAATTATTTTAAAAAAACGCTTGACAAATGTTGTTTTTTATGATTTAATGTCGCCTTGTGAGATTTTTTTCTCGCAACCTCATAATCATAATCAATTAACTATTTAAAAGCACAGACTTCTCCGCTGTGCTTTTTTTACGCTTTTGAAAAAACAAATAAAAAAGGACGCCTCAGGCATCCCTGTTCTAACTCTATAGAATCTTGACATCATCACTATTAAATAAGATATATGTAAATTCAGTTCAGTTTCCTTAAACTCTTTTCGGAAGGTCGTAGTTTTTTCCATATTATATAAAACGTAAATACCGTAACCACCCATGTGATAGGAAATACACTGGCGATCGTATATATATTCAAAATACCGGCAGCATTATAAATCCCCAGAAGCGCAGCTCTTGCCCCGGCAAACAAAATCAGTGTGACCAACATGGCTGTTTTAGTCTTTCCATAGCTTCTGATAGAATTTGATAAAACTTCAAGTATCACATATGTCCAGTACAGAGGTGCTGTAACATACATTATAGACATACCATATTTAATAACCTCCGCTTCAGGATTGAATATTCTGTAAACAAAAGCACCAAAGAATAACATTACTACACTTATAGCTGCAACAAGTGGAATACCTATCTTAATTGCCGCTGCCACAGATGGACGTATCCTTTCGGTTTTCTTTGCTCCCAGATTTTGTCCCACCATAAACAAAGCTGCCTGCCCCAGTGACATTATGGGATAATACATGAACAGCTCCACTTTAAAATAAGCGGTAAAAGCGGCAATCCCATCCACTCCCAGGGAATTTATATTTGCCTGAATAAATATATTTGAAAGAGTTACAAGCATACTCTGAAATCCCACAGGCAGTCCCAGTGAAAATATCTTTTTTATTATAGCCCCCATCTCTTCAGGTACTTCTTCAGGATCTATCTTTCCTCCTTCTTCATCATGAGTCTTTACCCATAGTTTTTTATCACCTTTTCTAAAATAAATATATGTGCCTATAGCTGCCACTGTTTGAGATATAACCGTAGCCCATGCCACACCTATAATCCCGTCAGGCATTATTGTAATAAACAGCCAGTCCAGAAATACATTTATTCCTCCGGAAATGATCTGAAATATCATAGGTGTAAGAGAATCCCCTGTTCCTCTTAGGATTCCGGCAGTCATATTGAACAACATCATGGAAATCAGGCTTAAAAAATATATCCTTATATACCCTACCCCCATGTCCAAAATATCCTGAGGTGTCTGCATAAGGATAAGAATAGGTTTTGCAAGCAGCATACCTGCCATCATTACAGCCCCGCCAAACAAAATGGAGAGAATAAGAACAACACTTCCAATCCTTTTTTGTGCTTCCAGATCCTTTGCGCCGTAAGCCTTTGAAAACAAAATGCCGGTCCCTACGGAAAGACCTCCGCAAAGACCAATAGCCAACACTACTATAAGACTGCTGGATCCTATAGCTGCCGATGCCGTTTTTCCAAGTCTGTTCCCCGCAAAGATCAGATCAGCAGAATTGTAAGCCTGCTGAATGAGATATGCTCCTATTATAGGCAAGATAAAAAGTACTATTTTCTTATAAATACCGCCTGATGTAAAATCAATCTCTGAACGACGCATTTAAACCCTCTCCATAATAACACATGATTATATATTCATATATTGTACTCCTTTTCAAAAAACAATTAACCCCCCTGGGGGGTTATTATTGCGTACACAAAACTAAAATAAAAATAATGATCAAATATTTATCCCCCTACGGGGCTTACACAGAGAATGCATATATGTAATACTATGTTTGTCCGCATGGTGAGACAAACCTTTTTAGCTCCATACATACTTTATCTTGCCATGCGGATTGTTCTCCTTTTCATATTTTATAGATAAAACGATATGGAGCTAAAATGTGCTAAATTTCATTTTCTGAACTTATAAGTAGTAACGTAACCTCCAAGAAAACGCCTCACACGGCGTTTTTTTATTGCAATTTTTCTTAAAAATAAAAGCTAATTATATCTTCCTAAAATTTTGCAAAAAAAAAAGAAAGCAAATCGCTGGGAGGGCGACCTGCTTCCCAAAAGTGAGAAGAGCTATCGTTGGAGAGAACGAACTATTATTTTTGATTGTTATGATTAATTATAAGCAAATAACAACAGCCCTAAAACCTCTTCTCTTTAACGGGCAAGATTATAGTACCATCTCTCAAAGTCACATATAAGCCCTATGGGGGGATATTTTCACTTTATTTTTTTCGGTATTTTCAAAAAAAACATTTCTTTTATGAATAATTGCACTTTTTTAGTAATTTATAATACAAGTTCGGCAAATAACAGCAATATACCTAAAAAGGCAAAATTGAACGCTGAAAACTTCCCGAGATAAGCTCCGGCTTTACCCGGATTGTGACTTACATATTCTCTGAAGGTAATAAGACTCGCAAGGGATGCAATGATAGTTCCGGTACCTCCTATATTTACCCCCATAAGTAAATGACTGTAATCCTGCGTAAATCTCGAAAGAAGAATAGCCGATGGCACATTGCTTATACACTGGCATGAAAGTGCGCTGACAATAAGTGTATTTTTACTAAGAAGTCCTGATAAAAATGTACTTACAGCATCTATTCTTGACATATTTCCGGCAAAAATGAAAAAGAAAACAAATGTCAAGAGCAATGGGTAATCCACATCTTTAAGTGCTTTTCTGTCAGCAAATATAAGTACAATAGGAATGATTATCAAGCCTATCCAATAGGGTATTCCCCTGAATACTATTGCTATAGCCAGGGCAAAAAGCGCAAGATAGAGTATCATTTTCCTTTTGTCTATGCTAAACGCTTCATCACTAAGACGCATAGGCTCAGGCTTTACAAACACGAAACAACACAGTGTAATAAGGCCTACAGACAACAAAAAAAGCGGAAGCATGATAAGAACAAATTCTCCTGTAGGTATGTTAAAAGCCGTATATAAATACAGATTTTGAGGATTACCAAAAGGAGTGAGCATTCCCCCGAGATTGGCAGCAATGTTTTGCATGATGAATGTAAATGCCATGTACTTCCTGTTATCCGTGGAGTCAAGAACAATAAATCCAAGGGGAAGAAACGTCAGAAGTGCCATATCATTTGCTATCAGCATAGATCCGATAAATGTAATATATACCAGAACCAATACACTAAGTCTGGTATTTTTTGACAGTTCTACAACTTTACGCGCCAACATATAAAAGAACTTTATATTTTTTAATGCACATACAACTGCAAGTACACAAAAAAGGCAGGTTAAGGTTTTAAAATCAAAATACGATATATAATCCTTATCCGGAGGCACAAAAAAGGCAGTGATAATGGCTGCTGCCAATGCTATAAACATTACCAGGTTCTTTTTTATAATCTTCATACGCTATACTATAATAAAAAAAAAGTCCCACGTAAACCACCCGGGACAAAAATACATCATGTATCACAATACCGATTCCACAAGATTTTTTGTATATGGATCCTTGGGACTGTTTATTATCTCATCAGGAGTACCGGTCTCTACTATCTTTCCGTGATACAAAACCAATACCCTGTCACATATCTGCTGGACAACTGCCAGATCATGGGAAATAAACAGATATGACATTCCAAGTTTTTTCCGGAGTTCCACCAGAAGATCCAAAACCTGCCTTTGAACCGTTACGTCAAGAGCACTGGTAGCCTCATCACAGATCAGTATCTCCGGATCTATGGCTATAGCTCTCGCTATGGCTGCTCTCTGGCACTGTCCACCACTAACCTGATGTGGGTAGCGGGATGCAAACTCCGGTTCAAGTCCACACATCTCCAAAAGCTCTGCCACTCTTTTGTTGGTATCCTCTTTCGACATACCGTTGTTTCTCAAACTCTCTCCAACGCCGCAACCAAGATTATGTCTGGGATCAAAAGAATCGAAAGGCATCTGGAACACCATCTGTATATTTTTGTAAAGCTCTCTCTGATCCTTGCCCTTAACATTGGTAACATCTTTACCGTTCAAAGAAATCGTCCCTTCAGTAGCATCTAAAAGCCTTGTTATCATTTTTACTATGGTCGATTTACCGCTTCCCGACTCTCCTACTATGCCCAGACACTCCCCCTTATTTAACGTAAAACTGACATGGTCAACTGCAGTAAACTCCCCCTGTCCTTTCTTGTGAAAAACCTTGGTAAGATTATTTACGACCAGAATAGTATCATCCGTAATTTCAAGATTAGGATTATCCTCAGGTGAAAGATAATGAATAGCTGATGTTCCTGAAGATGCTACATTTTCTATAGTCTCTGCATATATTCCGGCCTTTGCTTTCTTCTTCGCCAGCTTTTCTACCATCTTTTTAGATCTTTCTGAATCTCTGGCTGTCTTCCTTTTTGCTTTTAACGCTTCCTTTTCAGCCCTTTCCTTAGCTTTAGCGGCTTCCTTTGCTGCCTTTTCTTCAGCTTTTTTTGATTTGTCAGTTAATTTTTCTTTCGTTTTTTTTACTTCGTCATTTTTATCTTCCAATGCAATATTCCTCTATATAACAATCACCATTACCAGCTGCTTTCGTCAAATCACTAAGGTAAATCTCCATTTACTGAAGATTACACAGCTTTTTTAAGTTTCGGAACAGCGTCCATTAATTTCTTCGTATATTCATTTTGCGGATTGTCTATTACCTGCTTTGCATCACCATATTCCATGATATCACCATGCTGAAGCACAAGGCACGTATCACACATGGCTCTGACCACACCGATATTATGAGTAACGATAATTATAGTGGTATTAAAATGATCCCTCATCTGAACCATCTCCTCCACCACCCGCTTCTGTACTGAAACATCAAGCGCAGACGTAGGCTCATCAGCAAAAAGAATATCCGGGTTCATGAGCATAGCCATACAAATAGCAACCCTCTGATTCATACCGCCGGATAATTCAAAAGGATAACTTTCCAATACTCTCTCTCCATCGGTCAATCCTATTTTTGCCATCATTTCTATGGCGTTCTTTTTGAACTCTTCCTTATCATCATGACCGTGTTCCTTTAGACTCTCATATATCTGTGCCCCTACTGTCCTTATGGGACACATGGCACCCACTGCATTTTGAAAGATCATACTCAATTTAGGACCATTTATCTTCCTCATCTCTTTTTCAGAGAGATCCGGCAAATTTTTACCCTCGAACCAGATATCCCCTTTTGTCACAAGACCAACATCACCCAGTAATCCCATAGCAGCCTTTATGATAGTACTCTTACCACTTCCCGACTCACCAACTATCCCCAGAATTTCCCCTTTTTTCACACCAAAGCTTACATCCTGCACCACTGGTTTGCCTCTGTAGGATATTTCCACATTGTCATACGTAATAATATCTTCCATAATCATACCTTTTATGTAAATGTTATGATAAAAACCTATAATCCATGATCTAAACGGCTTGAATTATAGAAAACTCAAGCCGTTTAGATCATGGATCACTTGTATTAAGTGATCCACATAAAGGGGCTTTAGTATAGACAATTTTGTGATAAAACCCCTTTTCTCTAAGTTGAAAAGTATATTTGTTAAATAAGAAATATATTATTCTTTAACAGTGTCCTTGTTGATTTCATAGTAATCGCAGGGATGCGCTTCCAGACCGGAAACTCCCTTTGTCTTGATGATATTCATCTGAAGATGTGAAGCAAATACATATGCACTATCATCAATTAAAATCTGACTCATCTCTGTAGCAAGCTTGCCTCTCTCTGTCTCGTCAAAGGTCTTATGAAGTGTTGCAGCAAGCTCGTCTAACTTGGCGTTGCTGTATCCTTCATAGTTACTTGCTGATCCGGAAAGCGCGTGTGTTGTAAAGAAGTACTCGGGATCACCTGTAGGAGCGGTAACCATGGCGCTTACATAGATATCATAGTTTCCATCCTTCCAGAATGTCTTATGCTCCTTTGTGTTGTTGATCTGAACGTCGATCCCGATCTCCTTAAGTGTAGCCTGTGCAGACTCTGCAAGGAGAGGAAGCTCCTGACGTCCGGGATATGTAAGCCAGTTGATGGAAAGCTTCTTTCCGTCCTTCTCTCTTATCCCGTCACTGCCAACCGTCCAGCCTGCAGCATCAAGAGCGGCCTTTGCGCCTTCAGGATCATATGCAGGCGCTGTTACTGTATTATCACCAAATGCAAAGCTTGCAGGGAAGGGTCCCTTTGATGTAGCGCCGTGACCCTGAAGAAGGGTAGTCACAAAGCCCTCCTTGTCAATACCCATGGCAATGGCTTTTCTAACAGCCTCATCCTTCATGATCTCTGAGTTGTAGTTCATCTTTCCGAAGAACTGACGGCTTGTCTCGCATGCGCTGAATTCGTACTCAGGATTGCCTTCAAACAAAGGATAGCTTGCATAAGGCATTCCGTATGTAGCGTCTACCTCACCGGCCTGAAGAGCTGCGGTAAGTGTGTCACCATCACTGATACCCTTGATGATAACCTCATCACTCTTAACCTCGCCGCCCCAGTAGTTCTCATTCTTTACGAGATCCATCTGCTCATCCTGTACCTTTGTACAGATAAACGGACCTGTACCTACTACAATGCTGTCCTTCTCGGGAACCTGCATATCTATGATACATCCGTAAGGATCTGAAAGATAATTGATAAGAGCAGGACAGGGCTCTGTAGTCTCGATCGTGATAGTGTTTCCGTCCGCCGTAATCTCCTTAATCTTAAGGTCTCCGGGGGCACGGTCATGAACTGCGATCAGGTCATCTAAGCATTCTTTAACAGCCTGGCCGTCCATCTTTCTTCCTGATGAAAATGTTACATCATCGCGAAGTGTGATCTTGCAATGTGTATCATCAACAAACTCATATCCTGTAGCAAGCCATGGCTCAACCTCCATGGAGTCCGTAAACTTAAAGAGTGTTTCACCTACACCGTAACGAAGAGCGCTCCAGCCCATGTATCCGTCATGGGGATTGGTACCGTTATCAAGCATGTCTACGCCGTAACCGGTAGTTCCGTAGGTAAATACCTTCTTCTCGCCGCTTGATGAAGAACTTGCAGCAGTCGTAGATTCTGCGGCAGCAGTCGTTGCCTCTGTAGCTGCTGTCGTACTTGTAGATTCACCACCGCCTGTTCCCCCGCAGGCTGCAAGAGGGATAGCAACTCCCGCAATAAGTCCCAGTGTCAAAAACTTTTTTTTCATAATTAACAAAACCTCCTTAACAAAACCAAAATGTTAGATTGTAATAAAACCGGCATCGTGGCTTTGAACTTTTCGCCCTCTCCGCCAAAGTCAGCCGGGTAAACACACTTTACAGTGCAGGCTCTTTACTAAACACATGAAAATGTGCTTACCCGACCGACTTTATTAGCCGGTAATTACAGTATCTATTTTGTTCTCTGCTTAGGATCCAGATAATCTCTAACTGTATCACCAAGAAGATTAAATATCATAACTGATACAAAAATCGCAACACCGGGAGAAAGAGTAACCCACGGATACATCTGCAACATACTCCGACTCTCGCTCATCATACTGCCCCATTCTGCCGTTGGCGGCATAACACCCAGTCCCAAATATGAAAGTCCTGACAATCCCATCATCATGGTACCGATATCAAGCATGGCCGTAACAAGCAGGGGGCCCAGGATATTGGGCAGGATATGCCTGAAAATCATCTTGGATGTAGTATCTCCGGATAGTCTTGCCGCATGCATGTAGGCCGTCTCCTTTTGAGCCAGTGTCTGACTTCGGGCTATACGCGCATATTTTGGCCAAGCAACAGCTGCCATGGCAATAATCGCATTTTGTATACCCCCTCCAAGCACACCTGCAACAGCAAGAGCAAAAACCAATTCAGGAAAAGCCAGAAATATATCTGAAATCCTCATTAGAACCGCATCTACCTTTCCTCCTTTCCAACCACAAAACACACCAAACACCGTACCTATTACAGAAACTATAAGCACCAGGAGAAGCGTAGAATAAATACTTGCCTGACTCCCCATAATGATTCTTGAGAACAAATCACGACCGTAACGATCCGTGCCCAAAAGATGTTCAAGCGATGGTGCCTGCAATGCCTGGGACAGATCCTGCTTATAAGGATCATAAGGACATAACTGTCTTGCAAAAACAGACACAAACAACAATGCCGCTGCAAGGATTATAAAGAATATGAGTTTCTTTTTTATCCTATTCTTTTTTATTTTCTTTACCCTGATGGTTATACCATCAGCGTCCTTGCCTTTTTTCACACTTCTTCTGTTCGCTTTTATAAGACTGCCTTTATTCTCTTTAGCAACTGAAGCTGCAGCTTTAAGATCTTTTTCTTCCCTTCTTAAGAGTCTATCCTCTTTAGATATCTTCTCGGTTTCTTTTTTAGCTTTTTCGGCCACCCTAACTTCTTCTGCTTTCTCTTTCTCAGCTGCTTTTTTAGCCTTTTCGGTCGCCTTAGCTTCCTCGGCCGCTTTTTTTTCAGCTGCTTTTTTAGCCTTTTCGGTTGCTTTAGCTTCCTCGGCCGCTTTTTTTTCAGCTGCTTTTTTAGCTTTTTCAGCTACTTTGGCTTCTTCGGCCACCTTTTTCTCGGCTGCTTTTTTAGCTTTTTCAGCTGCCCTAGCTTCCTTTGCAGCCTCTTTTTTCATTTCGGCAGCTTTTTTCCTTTCTGCCTCCTGTGCCTCTATGCCTTCTTTAAAAGCCCGAACCTGCTCATCCCAAATCTCTCTGTCGGTTTTTTCAACATTTTTTTTAATCTTTTCTTTAGTATCTTCCAAGTTTAAAAACCTCACAAAAACACTACAATCATTAATCCTTTATTCCACCGAGTCTTACTCTGGGATCAAGGTAGTGATACAAAATATCAGTAACCAGATTTACTCCAACATATATAATAGCCATCCACACCACATATGCCTGTATGAGAGGATAATCTCGGTTAGATATACAGTCCACAGCCAGTTTTCCTACTCCATCCCACATGAAGATACTTTCTACAATAGCTGTACCACCAAGCAAACTTCCTATGGATAGTGCGAGCAGTGTAACTATAGTAAGCATAGAAGACTTAAGAACACTTGTCCAAAGTATCACCGCGCCTCTTACTCCTTTTGCTTTTAGCCCTGTTACATACTCCTTATCCAATTCCTCAAGTACAGTAGCCCTCACCTGCCTGGTATATTTTGCAGCCATAGAAATACCTAGCGTCAGAGTAGGCATAATCCCCGATACGAAATTTGTCCCGGAGGACATAACGGGAAGCCATTTCAACTGTATGGCCAACAAATTCATAAGCAGCAATGCTATAAAGAAATTCGGCATTGAGTTACCGATAAATGTACAGAATCTTATAATATAATCAGTAACCTTATTCTGCTTAACAGCTGCAAGTATGCCCAAAGGCAGAGAAACCGCAACTGTCAGTATGATAGACATAAGCGTCAGGAGAAGGGTCGCCGGAAGTTTGGAAACAAATGTTGAAAATACATTCTTTCCTGAAATATAACTTACTCCCATGTCTCCTCTGAACAGATTACCCAACCATATAAAATACTGGACTATAAACGGTTTATCCAGACCCAGCTCAGCTCTAGCTTTTTGTATAACCTCTTCAGAAACTATAGCCCCCTGCTTTGCATACATCTCATTCACGGCATCACTTCCCGCAAGACGCATCATGGCAAATGATAAAAGAGTGATGCCTATTATGATCGGTATAAGCTGTAATAATCTTTTTACAATGTAACTCTTCAAAACACGATCTCCTAAATATAAGAATTATAAAATCAAAACGTGCATAAATCTTTCTGTACCTACATTAAAAAACAAACAAAAAATAAAAAAATGTACAGAATCATCTTTTTTTTATTATATTCTCACAATCCCCTTTTACAACCCCCCTGGGGGGATACGGAACCCCTATAATCCGACTTTTTCGGCTTTTATGAACATAATGTTTAATATTATAAATATCAAAAGAATGAAAATTATAACAGCACAAAAAAAGATCTTTCCGATATTCTCTAGTATGCATTGAGATCACGTCATTATTAAACATCCTGTCCTAAATGCATATTAAAAAATGTCAGAAAGATCATAAACCCATTTTAAATCTGTGCCAAAAGATTCGCCATCTCTATAGCGGACAATGCACAATCATATCCTTTGTTTCCGCCTTTACTTCCGGCTCTCTCTATGGCCTGTTCAATGTTTTCTGTAGTAAGAACACCAAAAAGTGCCGGCACTCCTGTTTCCATGGAAATGTGTGCTATCCCCTTGGACACCTCGTTGCACACATAATCATAATGGGTTGTGGCACCTCGTATAACAGCTCCGAGACATATCACAGCATCATATTTTCCCGACTCTGCCATCTTTTTAGCCGCAACAGGTATCTCAAATGCTCCGGGCAGCCAGGCTACGGTTATATTCTTTTCATCCACACCGTGTCTTACAAGACCGTCCAGTGCACCTCCCAAAAGCTTATTGGTTATAAACTCATTAAAACGTGAAGCCACGATCCCCACCTTCATTCCTTTAGGTGCCACAAGTTTTCCTTCGATCGTTGTTATATTTGTCATAATTATTCTCCTTTATAAAAATTATTTGATTCTATATTTAAACTGTAATTCACTCTGACCGGTCTGCCATGATTTCATTCAATATGTGTCCCATTTTCGTCTTTTTGGTTTTGAGATATTTCAAGTCGTATTTCTGAGGCTTTATCTCTATAGGTACTCTTTCCTTTACTTCAAGACCGAAATCAGACAGAGCATACACCTTATCCGGATTGTTAGTCAACAGCCGCAAAGATTTTACTCCCAAATCCTTTAATATCTGGGCACCTACCCAGTATTCTCTCATATCCGGAGCAAATCCCAGTTTTATATTAGCCTCCACAGTATCCAGCCCCTGTTCCTGAAGAGCATAAGCCTTGATCTTATTTATCAGACCTATGCCTCTGCCTTCCTGCCTCATATACAGAATAATACCGCGCCCCTCTTTTTCCACAGCCTCCATGGATCTTGCGAGCTGTTCTCCGCAATCACATCTTAGGGATCCGAAGGTATCTCCTGTAAGACATTCAGAGTGTACTCTGCAAAGCACTCCATCTCCATCTCCTATATCACCTTTCACAAGTGCAACATGATGTTCCAGCGTAATGTCGTTAATATAACCAAACATCTTAAACTCCCCGTATTTTGTAGGAAGAGCAGCCTGTGCCTCCCTAATTACGTGCTTTTCATGTATACGGCAGTATTCCTGCAGCTGTTTTATTGTTATAAATGTGAGACCATGTTTTTTGGCCAGTTCCCAAAGCCCGGGCGTGCGCATCATTGTTCCGTCTTCATCCATGATCTCACAGCACACACCGCACCGGGAAAGCCCGGCAAGCCTCAGAAGATCTACTGTAGCTTCAGTATGACCGTTTCTGGCCAAAACTCCCCCGTGTCTTGCCACCAGAGGAAAAACATGTCCGGGGCGTCTCAAATCAGTCGGTTTTGTACTATCTTTGGCACACGCCATCATTGTAAATGAACGCTCAGCCGCAGAAATACCTGTGGTGGTATTCACATGATCCACCGAAACCGTAAATGCGGTCTGATGATTGTCCGTATTTTCCGACACCATCGGAGGAAGCCCCAATCTGTTTGCAACCTCCTCACTCATAGGAGTACATATAAGCCCTTTGGCATAAGTAGCCATAAAATTGATATTTTCCTGTGTTGCAAACTCAGCAGCACAGATCATATCCCCTTCGTTTTCCCTGTCGGGATCATCAGTCACAAGAATGATCTTACCCGCTTTCAGATCCTCCAAAGCCTTTTCTATACTGTCATATTCATATTCTTCCTTACCCAATAGACTCACCTCTTTTTCTTATTTTTCAAATATGCATTAAATACAAGTATTCTCCACGATTTTTTAATATTTAGCTTTTACCGTATATTGTTTTGAAGAAAACTACGTCACACCTCAAAAGCCATACCTTTCAAGCATTTCCATAGTTACTCCCGTTTGCCTGCCTGCTTCTTTGTCTTCTCCTTTAGAAAACAACAGCTTTTCTATATATTTCCCGACTATGTCCGTTTCAAGATTAACAGGATCCCCTTTCCGTTTTGAAAGCAAGATCGTCTCCTCTCCGGTATGTGGAATAAGCGAAACCTTAAAACAAACGTCATCCACATATGCAACCGTAAGGCTTACTCCGTCTATAGCCACAGAACCCTTTTCGATAATGTATCTAAGCAACCCTTTATCCGCACTCACTGTGATCCATACCGCATTTTCCTCTCTTTTAAGTTCTTTTATGGTTCCGGTGCCATCTATATGACCGGAAACAATATGTCCTCCAAATCTTCCGTCAGCCGCCATGGCTCTCTCAAGATTCACAGAAGCTCCCGCAACGCAGCGGGCCAAAGAACTCCTTCTCACCGTCTCAGCCATTACGTCTGCCGTAAAAAAACCGTCTCCCATCTTTGTAACAGTAAGACAAATACCATTTACAGCTATACTGTCACCAATACGTGTGCCCTCCAAAACCTTATCCGCCTTTATGGTGACACTCCCGGAATGCCCCCTTACGTCAAAGGAAGATATTTTACCTATTTCTTCCACAATCCCAGTAAACAAATCTTAAGCCTCCAAAATTTATATAAGTCTTATTATTTCCCGTTAATTACTTTATACCTTAAAAGCACATCACCATCTATTATTTCAGTACTTTTTAACTCCAACTCAAAGGCCTGGTACGGAAGTTCTACTCCTTCACCCTCTACAGGACTTCTTCCTTTTCCACCGAAAATTTTCGGTGCCGCAAAAGAATATATCTCATGTACTATTCCTGCTTTCAGAGCGCTGTAATTCAATATAGCACCTCCCTCAAGCAGCACACCGGAAATCTCCTGTTCCCCCAGATAATTCATGAGTTTCCTAAGATCCACACGTCTCTTTCCCACGATCTCCGGCGAATGACTATCAGGCACATTTATAATTTTCACACCTTTTTCCAGCAGACTTTGAATTTTGTCCGGAATTGACGGATGTGAATCTTTGATCACGTCTGTAACCACGCCTTCTTCCATCTCCGGCACGGCAACAGCCACATAAGTAGGTATATCCTTTGCCGTGTTTACTACATAACTATCCATCGTGATACGGGCATCACTGTCGCATATAATACGCACAGGATCGCGTCCGCCATCAATTCTGCTGGTGAGCCTGGGATTATCAGAAATAACCGTCCCTATTCCCGCCATTATAGCCGGAAAGTCATTCCTGAGTTCAGCCACCCGCGCCCGGGATCCCTCTCCGGATATCCATTTTGACGCTCCCGTTTTAGTTGCAATCTTGCCATCCGCAGTCATTGCATATTTCATAGCCACATAAGGAGTACCTGTGGAAATATAATGAAAGAAACGCTCATTTAAAGCGTCGCACTCTTCTTTAAGAAAATCCTCCACAACCTCTATCCCGGCATCTCTCAATATACCCACGCCCTTACCATGTACTTTCGGATTAGGGTCTCTTGACCCTATAACTACCTTTGAAATTTTATTTTCTATAATGGCCTGAGTACATGGCGGCGTCTTCCCATAATGACAGCAGGGTTCGAGCGTCACATACATAACCGCACCCGATGCATCCTCTTTAAGAGACGACAGGGCATTTCTTTCGGCATGAAATCCTCCTATGCGCTCATGATACCCCTCTCCTATGATCCGTCCGTCTTTTACTATCACAGCACCTACCAAAGGATTGGGATCCACCGCACCGACACCTTTTTTTGCCAGTTCTATAGCCCTTGCCATAAACTTCACATCATCCATCTTATACCTCCTTTCTAAAATATATGAATACATTTAGCTCATTTTTTCAGGTATCTATGTAACAGTGCAGAAAATAATATACAACTAAATGATGTAATTCAAAAAAACAAACCCCGGGGCGGAATGCCACGGGGCTTATATCTAAAAACCAATCCTTCTCTCATCCAGACTATACTGTCGGCTTTGGAATCTCACCAAATCATGCGCACACAGCGCTTGCGGGCTATACCGCCGGTAGGGAATCACACCCTGCCCCGAAGACTATTAAAATAACTGTTAAAGTAAATATCAGTCTATATAGCGGAACAGGATTTGTCAAGTAAATTATTTATTTGAGTAGTCAATCTCATAGTCCACAATCTCGCCTGTTACACTGTCTACATCGTAACTATAGCTATAGATTCCGGACTTGAACTCTACTTCGTATACTATTCCTTTTCTGTCTTTTTCTATCTCCACCTCCAGGCCGTAAAGCTCTCCTTCAAGAACCCCTGCCTTCTGCATGGCTATCTGTTTGGCCTTTTCCTCTCCTATAAACTTGAGTTTTTCTTCCTCACTAGGTTCGTACATTTTATCCGTCAGACCACCCTCTTCTTTTTCCCATTTCATCTTAAACAGGACATCATGGTATAAACCAACGGAGTAGTTGTATTCCATACCTTCAGATTTGAACTCCACATCATAATGAGGCACCTTTTTTTCATCAACCTCAATTTCATACGCAAAAATGTCAGCTTCGTTTTTGCCGGCAAATTTAAACGCTTCTGCTCTGGCTTCCTCTTCTGTTTTCTTTAGCTGCATATTTTCACTGACAACGAGAACTTCAGGATTGTCCAGTTCCTTCTCAAAACTGATCATTTCCCCTGTCAAGGCGTCAATATTGTAATCGTAATCATAATTCAGATCTTCTTCATTTTTATGAAAACTTACATCGTAACATATCACCCCGTTTTCATAATCGAAATCTACTTTTAAGAACTCTGTATCGACTTTGTCTATATTTGCATTTACCAGTGCTATCCTGACTGCTTCTTCCGAACCGATATATGCTGCCTCACTGGCCACACCTATAGAGCTTATCCCTTTTGTATCCTTCTTCAAAAGATTCAGATCATTTATGGAAAGCGAAACCAGGTCATCAAATTTTAATGTAGGATTCTGATCGGTAATCTGCTTTATAAGCTGGGCTTTACTTGCAGTAATCCCGTATTCTGCCGCTACCGTATCCATTTCTTCATCATTGGTAATAACCTGCCCCAAGACAGCGCCGTCAAAAGAACCCCCACTGATGGTCTTATTTATATCTTCCATCAATTTGTCCTGCAGTACCTTTGCCGTTTCCGGATCAGCGTCATCCACACTAACAAGGATAGAATTAGCAAGCTCACTTATATAGCCTTTAGTGATCATAGATCCTAAAATAGCATTCACTACAACGCGCACATCCGTGTTGCTAAAATCCATGTTTCCGATTATTTCTTTTGCATCATCATTTTTAGGTATTACCGACAAAACTTTTTGATCCTTATTTACCTTTATCTCTAATGCCGGATTTACATCTATGGAAACGGTAGATGCAACTACAGACGTCCCGTTAAAATGAGTCGCTCCGACAGATACTCCTATAACAGCCACTGCTGCTGCAGCCGCAACCGAAAGAATCTTCATCACTCCAAATTTTCTTTTTGTTCTTTTTTTGTAAACATTTGATTCTTTCCCGTCACTTTCCAATTCACGCATAATGCCTTCCAGGGCATCCGGAGTTATCTGATGATATGCTTTTTGTATTTTCTTTTCTATTTCGTCATTTTCCATAGCAACAATCCCACCCTTACTTTTCAACAAAAAACGGTTCCGCGTTATACTTCCTCCATAAGTATAACGCAGAACCATTTGATTTTATTGCATCACATTTTAATATCTGCACACACTATTTCACTGTCGCTGCCTACGCGTATAGGCACCTGAAAAAATCCCGTACCGGCGGAGATAATACTGTGTGACTCTCCAAACCTGTCATAACCATGATAATATTTTTTTCCGTCTACCAACCTTGTAAATAACGTGTGTGGAAACAACTGCCCTGCGTGAGTATGTCCGGAAAACACAACATCAGCACCCTTTCTTACAGCGTCATTTATACCTCTGGGATCATGATCCAGAACAATTCTTTTTTTACCCCGGTCGAAACACATTTCCATAAGTCGGCTAAGATTTTTCCTGTCATAAGCCGGATCAAGAAGTCCGGTTCTGCCCAAAAGATAAAAGTCATCAAATTCCAGCATAGCATTGTCTATAAAAACCATACCGGTATCACTTACAAATCTTTTAAAATCTTTATCGTCCGGTGCAGGATCATGATTACCAAGTATGGCATATACTCCGTAAGTACTTCTGAGCTTTTGCAAACAAGCAGTTATACGGTCAATATCCCGGCATTCTGCCACAACTCCCAGATTAAAAAGATCCCCGGTGATTATCACCACATCCGGCTTTAACCTGTTTACTGCAGAAACAACCTTTTCTATATACTTATGACCTATAATACTTCCCATGTGGAGATCTGAAAGCTGGACTATCCTGCACGTTTTGCTTCCAACTGTGTCAAGCGCATACCGGACCACCTTTATATTATGTGCGTGGATCACACCGTACACCGTAACCGCCACACAAAATAAAGCCGCCACAACTAAAATCCAGGATATGACCAGACTCATCTTGTTGATACCCGTTATAGCCCCGAAAACACTTATTGCTGCATGCAGGGGCACAAAAAAGAACAGAAATCCAAGATACACGCCCGAAATCCATATGCCATATTTGTACATAGGCCCGTAACTTTTTTTAAAAAAGGAGTATATCTGAAAAAAAACGCTGAAAGCTGACAGTACTATTAGTACTGCCAGCAGGTTGATCCTGGTCACTCTCCAAATCGCCCAGGAGAACTTTATATTACTCAAAATGATGGGAAACATACCGGCGGCAGCAAAAATGAAGGGACCTTTTTCTCCCAAGCGCATTTTCCTGTCTTTTTTTTCCAAACAATGTCACCTCCCACAACATATGATTTATGGTTTTTATCAAATATGACGCTGTTTCCCCATCATCTTTTTCCTATTGGTAATTTAAGCGCTATATGCGTAGCTACTGCCAAAATAAGCCCCGCTATAAGATCCTTTATATGATGAACTCCTGCCACCAGTCTTGTCAGCGCTATAAGTCCGGTCAGTATCCAGAGAAACGGAGCCAGTATGGGGTAATCAGCCGCTATGGTCGCCGAAATTATGCCTGCGGAAAAAGCATGCCGGCTCGGCATGGATTTACCCGCTTTTTTTCTGTCTATAAGCGGTTCATAATCAAATCTTTCATAAGGCCTTTCCTTATTGTAAAACCTTCTGAAAACAGATACGAATGCAAAAGCCGCTCCCGGTACTGCCACTGTTCTCAAAAGTGTCCTTTTTCCATATGCTCTGAATCTGTGTATCACATACAGTACATATATAAGTACCATAAGAACAGGCAGACCGTAATAAAGCAGCTTAAACCCCACATAAAGACCTTTATGCTTTTTTAGCCACTCTGCCAGAATAGGATATTTCTCTTCGAAAAAAAACTTTTCCTTAAAACTCATGATATCACCTGTTTGCAAGTTCCTTTATAATATCTTCCCATGATACGCCCTTAAGTGACATTAGCACCATAAGGTGATACAGATAATCTGCTATCTCATATTTTATCTCTTCGGGATCCGGGTTTTTGGCAGCTATAATGATTTCCGCCGCTTCCTCTCCACACTTTTTTAAAATCTTATCTATACCGTGTTCAAAAAGATAAGTTGTGTATGAGCCTTCCTTGGGGTTGTTTTTTCTATCCTCTATGACTTCCATAATGTCCGAAAAAACCTTCAGGGGATTGGATTCGTCATACTCCTTTGAAAACAATTCAGTAAAAAAACAGCTTCTTTTTCCTGTATGACACGCAGCTCCCACCTGCTTTACCTTGGCAAGAAGAGTATCTTTATCACAATCCGCTGACATAGCCCTTACAAACTGATAATGTCCCGAGGTCTCTCCCTTCACCCATATTTCCTGACGGCTGCGCGAATAATAAGTCATCACTCCCGTTTCAAGGGTACGTTCAAATGACTCTTCATTCATCCAGGCCATCATAAGCACCTCATCAGTTTTATAATCCTGTACTATAACAGGGATCAATCCGTCTTCATTTACCTTAAACTCATTGAATGGTACAGAAGTTGCGATGGAATTTACATGAATACCCATTTCCCCGCATTTCTGTTTGCTGAGATAAAATTTAAAATCCTTTGTGCTTATGGAGGGACCTGTTACTCCAGCGGTTTCAGCTTTTAGAAGAATATCTATGTAGTCCTCCCCGGGCTGAAGCTTGTGCAAAAACAATCCTTCACATGATCCGTCATTTAACAGCACGCCCCTGTCAGTAACTATTTTTGCTATACGATCTACTCCGAAACGCTCTACTGCTTCAGTATATATATCCGCTCCGTTAAAAGTATCCTTCGCACCTTCATCTATCATAACTATACGGGCGCCTGCATAAAGATATTTTTTCACATCTTCGAAACGTTTTATATTACCACCGGCGTACACCGGAATATCCACTGTTTTAGTAATCGCCCTGATATCAAGAATAGCCTTTTCATGCGAAATATCATCATCGGAAGAATCAAAAATGAGGATCCCGTCTGCCCCGTTTTCTTCAAAGACCAGAGCTGTATCCACGATTTCATCACCCTTGCAAAGCTCTTTTGTTTTTTCCTTATCGGAATAGGCGATATCACCCGCTATAAATATATTCGGAAAAAACTTCTTACTGATCATATAATCCCTCCGTAATGGTTTTGTACTATTTTATGAAAACAGTTCCACTGCTTCCTTTAAATCCACTTTTTTCTCATAATAGGCCTTTCCTATTATGGAACCGTAGATACCTGCGTCACACAGTTCTTTTAAGTCATCCACACATGATACACCACCGGAGGCTATAATATCAAGCCCTGTATCATCAGAAAGTTTCTTTGTCTGCTCTACATTTGGTCCGGTGAGCATACCGTCTCTTGAAATGTCTGTGTAAATAATAGTTTTGACACCGCGCTTTTTCATATCCATGGCCATGTCAACTGCTGTAATATCGCTAAGCTTTTCCCACCCGTGAGTGGCTACCATACCGTTTTTGGCATCTATCCCTACAACAATACGCTCTGCACCGAATTTTTTTACAGCTTCACTAACAAATCCGGGGTCTTGTACTGCGCTTGTCCCCAAAATAGCCCTGTATACTCCAAGGCTCAGCACATACTCTATGGCATCCATAGAACGTATGCCTCCTCCGAGCTCACATGGAACAGAAACGGTGGATGTGATTTTTTTTATAGCCGCTTCATTTACAGAATGGCCTGCAAGGGCTCCATCCAGATCCACTAAATGTATAAAACCCGCACCGCTTTTTTCAAACTCTGATGCGATTTCCGATGGATCGTGTGAATACACTGTAACTTCGTTGAAATTACCTTTTTTAAGCCGGACTGCATTTCCGTCCTTCATATCTATGGCAGGAAGTAAAATCATGATCGTTTGCTTTCTCCTATATCTATTTATATTGTCTGTTTTTATTGTCAGGCATTTTGTATTATATTTTCCCTTTAGTAGATAATACATCATCTATTCTGGGATTTTTTTCAACTGCTCCCATCAGCGCTTTTGCAAAAGACTTGTAGCATGCTTCACATATATGATGATCATTGTCTCCGGAAAGTTGTCTCAGATGGAGATTCATCCTCGCCGAATACGATACGGCATAGAAAAACTCACGTACCATCTGAGTATCATAATCTCCCATAGACGGTGTACTAAAATGCACATCAAATACAAGATACGGTCTGTCAGACAGATCTACAGCCGAAAGTACCAGAGCCTCATCCATAGGGAGAATAAAATATCCGTATCTTTTTATGCCCTTTTTATCTCCCACAGCTTCTCTTATCGCTTCTCCAAGTACGATCCCCGTGTCTTCTATAAGATGATGAGAATCCACGTGAATATCTCCCACCGCACGCACTTTCAGGTCAAAAAGTCCGTGTCTGGCGAAGCTGTCCAGCATATGATCAAGAAATCCAATCCCTGTAGTAACGTCTGCTTTGCCCGTTCCGTCCAGATCTATTTCTATTGTGATATCTGTTTCTTTCGTTTTTCTGGAAATTTTGCTGACTCTTTTATTTTCACTCATATCGCAATCTCCTGTATATACTGACTCTTTCATCATTGCTCTTTTTTTATCTTTTGCAAACCTGAATATCTAATACCTGTTTCCGCTTATTCAAATCTTACATGTATGGAATTGGCGTGTGCCGTAAGTCCTTCCGCCTTTGCAAATGTTTCCACATCCTCATGTACCGCTTCCAGCGCAGCCCTTGAATATGAAATGATGCTGGATTTCTTTATAAATGTATCAACTCCCAGGGGCGAGAAAAATCTCGCTGTCCCGTTGGTGGGGAGCACGTGGTTGGGACCGGCAAAATAATCTCCCAGCGGCTCTGAACTGGACTCGCCCAGGAATATAGCTCCGGCGTTCCTTACTCTTGTCATGACCTCAAAGGGATCTTTTGTTACTATCTCAAGATGCTCTGATGCTACGGCATTTACAGCCTCTATGGCTTCATCCATATTTTCGGCCACAAGTATGGCTCCATAATTGTCCAGAGATGCCTGTATGATCTCCCGGCGCTCCAGAACCTTTACAAAGCCTTCTATCTCCTTTGCGACCTCAGAAGCAAGATCCGCCGATGTGGTGATAAGTATGGCACAGGCCATCTGGTCGTGTTCTGCCTGTGAAAGAAGATCTGCTGCCACATATCTGGGATTAGCCGTCTCGTCTGCAAGCACCATGATCTCGCTGGGCCCGGCGATGGAATCGATGCTCACATAGCCGTAAACCGCCTTTTTTGCCAATGCGACAAAGATGTTGCCGGGGCCGGTGATCTTGTCCACCTTGGGGATGGACTCTGTGCCGAACGCCATTGCAGCGATCGCCTGTGCGCCGCCGACCTTATAGATCACATCCGCGCCAGCGATATCCGCGGCGACCAATGTGCCGGGATTGACCTTGCCATTTGCTCCGGGCGGTGTGGTCATGATGATCTGTTCTACGCCGGCTACCTTTGCCAGTTTCTCGATGTATGCTTTCCAA
>CAMOUW010000001.1 GCA_946626755.1 uncultured Clostridia bacterium | reverse complement strand
CCAACTCTATCCTCCATATCTAAACAGCCTGACTATCCAGTGCATCCCGCATATGATCGCCTAAAATATTTACGATGACTACAGTTGCAAGTATCATTATTCCAGGCCAGAACATAAGCCATGGATCTGTATTAATAAAGCTTCTTCCATCACTTATCATGGCACCCCATTCCGAATCCGGCGGCTGTACACCAAGTCCCAGGAAGGAATAACCAGATATTGAGAGTATTGTGTGTCCGAAATCAACTGTAAATACTGCGATCATATAAGGAATAATATTGGGAAAAATATGAGAAAAAATAATCTTCATATTGTTGGTTCCGCAAACCTTTGCAGCTGAAATATAACTCTTACATTTTTCACTTGCAGTAAGATTTCTTACTACACGCGCATACCACAGCCATTGCATGATAAGCATGGCAAGAATAACGTTAAAGATACCTGTTCCGAATATACCGACTATGGCCATAACCAGTACCAGGCTCGGAAAAGCGTATAAAACGTCACATATACGCATTATTACCGTATCTACTATTCCCCCTTTAAATCCTGCTATAAGACCAAGCGTAATGCCTATAGCCGCTGCCAAAACCGTACATAGCAGTGCAAATCCAAGTGTAGTTCTGGTGGCATACAGAATCCTGGAGAAAATACATCTTCCGAAATTATCTGTACCCATGGGATACTCTAAGGAAGGCATAAGAAACTTATTGCCCAGTTCCTGCTCCAAAGGATCATGAGGCGCAATAACCGGTGCCAAAATCCCCGATATAACAACAGCGGCAATAATACATATAAAAACTATTGTTGATTTTTTTGTAAAAAATTTTTTTAGTATTGTTTTGGAACCCATTATAATGCCTCCCTCATTCGCGGATCCAGTGCTACGGTTATAAGATCCGTTGCAAGATTTACAAGAATAAAGATCACTGCCATAAGAACTATATATCCCTGGATCATAGGAAAATCTCTTGCCGCTATTGAACCTACTATAAGCCTTCCCAGACCCGGCCATGAAAACAGAACCTCTACTATCGTAGATCCCGCTATCATATGTCCGAAATTTATTCCAAATGTGGTAACCACCGGTATCATAGAATTTCTAAGTACATGATTGGTTACTATTTTATTTTCACTTATTCCTCTGGCACGACTGTATGTAACAAATCTTTTGTTCATGTTTTCCAGAAGACTGTTCCTAAGTAATCTTGAATAAGTAGCTATATATAATACTGACATTGTGATCGCAGGCAAGATAAGATGTCTGAAGGATGTTGCTCCCTGAACCGGCAGCCATCCCAGCGCCAGTGCAAACAACTGTACCAGCAAGGGTCCCAGCCAAAATGAAGGCATAGAACTACCTACAAACGCGATCACTCTGTTTACATTGTCCGGGGCTTTGTTTGCTTTTACAGCTGACCATATACCCATAGGAATGCTTACACCCAATACTATAAGGGATGAAAATCCTGCAAGCTGCGCAGTATATCTTAATGCTCCCATCAATTCAGGCCCCACTGCTTTCTTGGTGGCATATGATACTCCGAAATCCAAACGGATCGCTTTGCCAAGCCATTCAAAGTACTGTACCGGCAGTGGCCTGTCATATCCCATGTCTTTTCTTACCGTTTCAATAAGCTCTTCAGTCGGTGGGATTCCCGCGGCCTGAAGATATGCCACTTCTGCATTTCCCGGCATCATTCTGACAAGTCCAAACGCGATTATGGAGACCAGGAACAATATGGGTATTAGTATTAAAAGTCTTTTTATAACATATTTTGCCAAAATTCCATCTCCTTGTTTTTTGCAATAAAAAAACCTGTGTAAATAAATAAAAGTAAATTATTACGAAATCATTTTTTGCACAGGTTTTATTTGTTTCATCTTATTGATTATTTTGCCTTAAATTCTTCAAAAGGAACGTCCACTGTAGTGTTGAATGAAACATTTGAAACAACATCTGCATTATAGACATACGGCACCTGTGTATATACTAACGGCACATATACTGACTCATCAGAAAGAGTCTTTAACACATAATGGCTCTTTTCCTCTGCAACCTTAGGATCAGTTGCATTTAGCATCTCACTAACAGCCTTATCTACCTCTGCTTTCTCGCTTATGCCTGATTGTGCAGCATAGTCGGCATGAGAGGGATGACGGAATGAACTAAAGTATGAGTATGGATCAAAGGGCATTCCCCAGGTCTCCGACTGAATCAGGTTAAACAAACCTTTTTCCTGAGATTCGTAAAATACTGTCGAATCCTCAGGTACCAGTTCAACATTTACACCTACTTTTTTAAGATTGGCTTGCAATGCCTGACCCAGATTTTTCATTGCATCATTGCTGCCTTCATACAAAAATGATATTTTTAATTCTTCCCCATTCTTTTTTCTGTAATCTCCTTCCATCGTCCATCCGGCTTTATCAAGGATGTCTTTTGCTTTTTCCTCATCATGTTCATAAACCGTTAAATCATCAAAATCACAATATGTTGTATCTTTTGACATAAGATAATCAGCTGTGCCTACCATACCGCTGTATATATTCTGTGCAATACTTTCCTTGTCAACAGCATGTGCTATTGCCTGTCTGACCTCCAGCTCTTTCGTAGGACCGTCTGCACTGTTTAAGGCTATTGTGTTGGTCGAAACGGGATCTGACAGTTCAGCAGCAAATCCTGATCCCATCAATTCATTAAATGTATCTCCCGTCATCTCTGTACCGTGACCGGCCAGATCATAGATCATGTCTACCTCACCTGCTTTAAGAGAGTTGGCTGCGGTGTTCATATCAGGAATGACAATAAGTTTAAGATATTGGAAATCAGGAACCGTTCCGTGATATTTTTCGTTTCTTTCAAATACAGCATACTGCCCCTCCACTCTGTCTGATAATTTCCAAGGACCTGAACCAATGGGCTCTGCAATCTTTTCTTTAGTATCTCCGTCAGCAGGGAACATTGCTTCCGCACCTATTCTCTCCGGACGTGCCAAGGACAATTCCTGAAGAAGACCATCATAAGGTGCTGTAAGTACAAATTTAACAGTATAGTCATCTACGATCTCAACTTTATCTAAGACATTGAACATCTCCATCCAGTTGTGTTCTTCTCTGTATTTCAGCACAGCATCAAAATTTTTCTTAACTATTTCGGCATTTACAGGAGTACCATCACTGAAAACATTATCTTTATCGAGATGGAAAATATATTCTTTTCCGTCATCTGATATATCCCAGCTTTCAGCTATACCACCTACAACTTCATCGTTCATGTACCTGGTCATACCCTCATAAATCAATGACTGTACACACATAGGCGAACCATATGAATGAGGATTGAGAGTACCTACATCTTCTGTAATAGCTACTGTTAAAGTCTTCCCATCTTTAGCAGTGTCAGTATTTTGAGATGATGTATCTGAAGCAGCCTGTGCTGCTGTTGTGGCACTATCCGAAGTACCGCTTCCTCCCGAACCTGAGCCTCCGCATCCTGCCAATGTAACACCGATGATTGCTGCAGATGATACTCCCAGCATCAAATGTTTAATTTTTGATTTTTTAAATAGTTTCATTTTTGAACCTCCGTTATTTAGATGAAAACATATACTATACGTGTTCATCTTATATTCTTTTCTTTTAAATCTACAACCCTCACCGGGGGATATATTTTATAAAAATATTTTTGTTATTTTTCTGCGCCAACCATAAACTGAGGAGAAACTCCTTCGTACTCCATGAGTTCTTTTTCACTAAAAGGAATCTTGTCCGATATATCCGTGTCAGCAACCACATGTTTAAATCCAAGTTTTATGAACATATCCAGATCCCATGACGGTCTGTTATTTTTGCTCATGGGAAGTTTTTTTCCTTCCTCCTCCATCTCTTCCTGATCAAGATGATCATGACTGGCATATCCGTATTTTTCTCTGACCTTTTCCAGATTTTCTTCACGCCTTTTTCTTAAATCCTCATCAAATAGATAGTTGTTCCAATTTGCATCGAATATAAGAATACGGCCGCCTTTCTTTAATATTCGTTTCCATTCTGCATATGTTTTTTCCGGTTCAGTCAGAATCCATGTAAGATTACGACATATGATCAGATCAAAGGTGTCATCCTGAAAATCGGTTTTTGTACAGTCCATTCGTATGAATTCAGCTTCTACACCGTTTTCTTCAGCATTTTTTTCTGCAAATTTCAGCATGTTCTCTGTCAAGTCTATCCCTGTAACAAAATGACCTTCTTCTCCGAGTATGACCGGGAAAAATCCGGGACCTGTACCAACATCCAAAATCTTCATACCTTCTTTTCGTGGTGCATTATTTAAAATAAGTCTTTTCCACGCAGTACGTTTCTCACCATTTAGTTCTGAAACTATACCCTCATCATAGCCACCGGCTGAATCCTCCCAGCGCTGTTTGATATCTTCTTTGAATTCGTCTAAATCTGTCATATATATCATCCTTTCTGTTTTTCCCCAATGTTACTTCCTGTAAATTACAAGCGGAACCCCGCCCCAGGGATGTTTTTTGGTTTTTATGAAAAAAACCGGCATCTGCCTAAAAATTTAGCAGAATGCCGGTAGATCAATTAATATTATATTTTGCTAATCATTTACATGCCTTAATGATCTCCTGCGCCAGTCTTTTTCCCATTTCATAGGCTTTCATATTTTTTCGCCTCTCTTTTAATTTTATCTTATAAAGCTTGTCGATATTCTGTCTTCAACTTCAGGAAGACCGTATTTTTCCTTACCCAACGCTATGCTTTTCATAAGAAAACTCATATTGCCCGCAAGAGCACGCATGGTCTGCAGTCCCTCTCCGTCCTGTGCCGCTTCTCCAGGCAGACGGCCGTGCACACTATTCCAGTACTGGCTGGATGCCACCGGCATGCCGCATATGGTAAAGTATTTGTTAAGCTCGTCAAATGTGGCTGAGGCTCCGCCGCGGCGAAGAACTACCACTGACGCTCCCACTTTCATCCGTTTATCAAAGGACGTAGAGAAAAACAGCCTGTCAAGAAGAGCTGACAGAGTGGCATTTGCGGAAGCGTAGTATACGGGACTGGCTACCACGAGTCCGTCACAGGCTTCAAACTCCGGAGCCAGTGCATTTACTTCATCATCGAACACGCACTGCCCCTTCTCCTGACAGACTCCGCAGGCGATACAGCCACGTATTGCTTTATTGCCTATCTGTACTGTTTTTACTTCTATGCCCTCTTTCTCAAAGATTTTCTCCATTTCTTTAAGGGCTATGGAAGTATTGCCGTCTACACGGGGTGAACCGTTTATCATAAGAACTTTCATGTTTGTGCCTCCTTTCTTAAATAATATGCCATTATACACCTATGATGCTGAACTGTCATGCCCTATCATATGACAAATTGCTCTTAACAATACGAAAGGTGTTCCACTTATTTCCTATACCGGGCAATATATTTTTTAGGAATATATATTTATGATCATACGCATGAATATACTGTATTTTCGACGTCAAGCGGCAGCGTGGAGAAAATACAGTATATTCATGTGCGGAATGTCACAGACTGCAAACCCTCAAAAAAACAGTGTTCCAAAATGACACAATAGTGTCATTTTGAAACACTGTTTTATGGTAAGCCGTC
Source organism: uncultured Clostridia bacterium (assembly GCA_946626755.1). Lineage (GTDB taxonomy): Bacteria > Bacillota > Clostridia > Lachnospirales > Lachnospiraceae > UBA4285. The sequence continues at coordinate 73,166 of CAMOUW010000001.1, read as the reverse complement.
AGACTTTATTATCTCTGGCTTTAGTCACGCAGATATCGAAAAAGTTAATTATCTTAACTTCCTCTCCGGCGTCATCCTTTAACATACCAAGCGCCGGAACAACATTTATCTCAGATGCACCAAGCTTTGTAAAAATATCCACGTCCCATCCCGGGCGCTCTATCTTACTAAGGGGCATATCCCTTGCAAGATCATCTATAGGTTTGGGATCCACACCAAGCATAAACTTATGAGGCTTATCCCCCAGCTGCTTTCTTTTCAACTCTCTGAACTTCGCATATCTTTCATTGTAATAGAAAAGATAATGGTTTCCGTCATTTATAAGAAGACGTCCTCCCGGCTTAAGGACTCTCAGCCACTCCTTGTAAGCCTTCTCCGGCTCCTCAAGAATCCATGTAACATTTCTTGTCACCAGCATATCGAAGGTATTGTCCTCAAAATCAAGGGACTGGACATCCATCTTTCTTAAATCCAGATCAACTCCCATATTCTTGGCATTTTCTCCTGCTCTGAAAAGCATTTCATCCGAACAGTCAACAGATGTAACATCATTTCCGTCAATAGCCAGAAGTATAGATAAAAATCCCGGCCCGCAGCCAAGCTCCAGGCACTTCATCTTCTCCTGGGTCGGTCTGTTTTTTTCAAGCTTTTTAATCCACAAATCCCTTGTTTCATTTTCAAACTCTGCGTTTATGGAAAGAGAATATCCTTCCGCTCTTTTGTCCCAATAATTGCTTATCTCTTCAAGATGCATCTCGTCTCCTCTTTTGTAAGTCAAAATACTTCAAGTAAATATGATAAATGTTACAGATAATCGGTTTAGCTCTGAGTTGATTTTATAATCTTTCCAGACAAAAAATAACCCCCCTGGGGGGATTTGCACATAAAAAACAATCTAAAAAACAGAGATCTTTCAATCTCTGTTTCTTTATCATAAATCATCCGATGCACTTAGTGGATGTGTCCTTCCAGTTCCTCTTCGGAATGGGTATGTGTATGTCCGGACTCCACGTCTCCTTCATGCGCATGCTCATGAGCATGAATATGCTTGTGCTCATGCTCATGGATCGTTCCGTCAGCATGCTCGTGGGCATGAGTATGATTATGACTGTGAGTATGCTGATGATCTGTTTCTTCATTATCTGTTGTTCCCATATTATCAGACCTCCTTTTTGATTTTTTGAAATATAGCATTTCGGCAAAACAAAGTATCTTCAGCCGAATAACTATCCGGTAATTATTGTTGACATATCAATAATAACACAAATTTAGTGTTTATGTTTAAATCATACATCCCCCTATAGGGGATATTTTTATATTTGCATATGACCGTATTAAAAGATATCCTATCCTACACTCTCAAAAAACTCTTCTGTTTCCTCCTGTTTTATACCATCCTTTGTCATAACAAGGATCTTTTGTGCATTTCTTACTGTAGACAACCTGTGGGCTATAACAAAAGTTGTTCTGTTCTTTGCAAGTCTGTCCATAGACTCCTGTACTATTTTTTCGCTGTCATTGTCAAGCGCACTGGTCGCCTCATCAAAAATAAGTATAGGCGGATTTTTCAAAAATACTCTGGCTATGCTCAGCCTCTGCTTTTGTCCTCCTGACAGTTTTACTCCTCTCTGGCCAATATCAGTATCATATCCGTTTGGAAGCTGCATGATAAAGTCATGAGCATTGGCATTCTTTGCAGCTTCTACAACTTCTTCTCTTGTGGCATCAGGCCGGCCATACAGTATATTTTCATAAACCGTACCCATAAAGAGATAAACATCCTGCTGAACTACACCTATATTATTCCTGAGGCTTTTCTGGGTAACATCTCTGATATCCATGCCGTCTATCCTGATACTGCCATCATCTATCTCATAAAATCTGGGTATAAGACTAACAAGAGTAGTCTTTCCTATACCTGAGGGACCTACTATTGCATAATAACCACCGGCAGGCACATTGAAACTGATATCATTAAATACTGTATCATTTCCCTTACCATAATTAAAACTCACGCTGTCAAATGTAACCTCACCCTTTACATTTACAAGGTCTTTTGCACCTTTTCTGTCCTTGATATCCGGATCAATATCCATTATTTCCACAAAACGCTCAAATCCGGAGTAACCGTTCTGGAACATCTCCGTAAAATCCACCAACTGCTTTACGGGTTCTGTAAATATATTTATATACAGGAGAAATGCAAGCATGTCCGCAACACTTAAAGCGTTTTGGCTTATCATTATTCCACCCACAACCATCACTACAATTGTCATCATGGCTGTAAACGCTTTTAATCCGGCATTATAACCCCCCATATATTTATAGGTTTCTCTTTTCGCTTTCAGGAAAGCCTTATTACCAAGCTGAAATTTGTTATTCTCCACATCCTCATTTGCAAAAGACTTTACCACTCTTACCCCGGAAAGAGAGTCTTCCACCTGCGCATTAACATCTCCAATCTTTACACGGTTTTGTTTATATGCTTTCTTCATTTTATTATTGTATGAAAATGCATAAATAATCATGAAAGGTACCAGCACAAACGAAGCAAGGGTCAGCCATGGATTCATAGTAAGCATGATCACCAGTGCACCGATGATCCTAATAACACTGATAACAATAATCTCCGGTCCGTGATGCAAAAGCTCAGTTATATCAAAAAGATCCGAGGTAACCCGGGAAAGAAGAGCACCTGTTTTCTGTTCATCAAAAAAAGAAAAAGACAATTTCTGATAATGCTCAAAAATATCCCGACGCATATCAGTTTCAATCCTTGCACCCATTACATGACCTATATATGCAACTATGTAATTACAAACAAACTGTCCCATTATCAGGGAAGCCAAAATAACTCCTGTGATTATCACATTGGTAACAGCCTGGCTTTCAGGCAAATTCACAAGATTGCTCACAACATAACGAACAGCAAAAGGTATCACAAGAGCTATCCCTGCTGAAATAATGGCACAGATCATATCAAGCCAAAATGAACCTTTGTAGGGTTTATAATAAGCTGCCAGTCGTTTTAAATTCTTTTTCATGCAACTCCTCTTTCCTTTATCTGTTTTACATATTGACATTGCTGCACCATAAAAAAAAACATATATACATCTGGTGTGAAAAATATCATAGCATAGTCACAAAATTAAAAATCCCCCTCCGGGGGATTTTTACAAATACACCAAATAAGCCTCTTTACGTAAAACCGATGTAATTTTATCTATTTAGAATAATATACGACAATCATAAAATAACATTAGATCACAACAGCTTTACAATTTCTTCCACCGTGTCAATAAATAAAATCCGCCCTCTCTCCCCGGCATTGATAAAGCTTTCCTCTGCCATCTTATCAAACTGCAATTTCAAGTGTTCATAATACCCGTCTATATTTAAAATAGCACAAAACCCTTCCAGACGGTCAAGCCTTGCAAGAGAAATGACCTCAGAAATCTCTTCAAGTGTACCCGGTCCTCCCGGCAAAGCAACAAATACATCTCCGAGAGCTATCATTTTCGCCCTGCGTTGTGCAATGGTATCAGTATATATAAGCTTATCCAGACCGGGATGTTTTCTTTCCACCCCTTCAAGACTCATTGGAAATACACCTATTGCAGTTCCTCCGGCATCCAATACACTATCAGCTACTACTCCCATAAGCCCTGCGTCAGAGCCCCCATATACAAGAGCATGTCCGCCTTCTCCTATAACGCGCCCCAGATCCTGAGCCGCTTCCCGGTATTTTGGATTCTTTCCGGGATTAGACCCCATATATACAGTTATATTCATAGTAATCCTCCTGATAATTCAAAATATATCTTATGTGCTTTGATTTAAGTTCTCGATCTGCCAGTCGATAGGACTTTTACCTTGTTCCTCAAGGAACTTGTTTGTTTTTGAGAAATGCCTGCATCCGAAAAAACCTCTGTAAGCCGACAAAGGACTCGGATGAGGTGCCGTAAGTATCAAATGTTTGGGATTTGTCAGAAGCTGTGCCTTTTTTCCGGCCGGAGCTCCCCACAGCAAAAAAACTATAGGCCTGTCCTGAGTGTTAAGTGCTGCTATGGCCGCATCTGTAAAAATCTCCCATCCTATACCTCTATGAGAATTGGCCTCATGAGCCCTTACTGTCAATACGGTATTTAAAAGAAGAACACCCTCGTCCGCCCACTTTTTTAAATAACCGTTATCCGGAATAAAACACCCCAAGTCGTCATGCAACTCCTTATAAATATTAACAAGGGAAGGCGGTATTTCTGTTCCCGGTTTAACAGAAAAAGACAGGCCATGTGCCTGCCCCACATTGTGATACGGATCCTGACCGAGGATAACAGCCTTTACCTTACTGAGTGGTGTAAGATGAAAGGCATTAAAAATATCATCCGGTGCAGGAAAAACAGTACCTGTTCTGTACTCAGTATTTACCCTGTCATACAATTCTTTGTAATAAGGCTTACCGAACTCACCCTTAAGAGCCTCAAGCCAGTCATTATTTATACCGGGCATATTCAATCCTCGTACATACTCATATCTACATTGATACCATTTTCCTTCAGATACTCTTTAAGTTCTTTTATACCTACTTCCTTAAAATGAAAAAGTGATGCTGCAAGAGCGGCGTCAGCACCGCCTTCAGTCAGTCCTTCAAGAATATCCTCCATACTTCCTGCACCGCCTGAAGCTGTAACAGGGATAGATACAGCATCTGATACTGCTCTGGTAAGTCCGATATCATACCCTTTCTTTTGTCCGTCTTCATCCATGCTTGTAAGTAGTATCTCACCGGCTCCCAGCTCTTCTACTTTCTTTGACCATTCGATAACATCAATACCTGTATCCACCGTACCGCTGTTTCTTACCACATTCCAGCCTCCGTCTTCACGCCTTTTGGCATCTACTGCTGAAATGATCTTATCAGAGCCGAACTTGTCAGCCGCCTCTTTCAAAAAATCCGGATCCTTTATAGCGGCTGAGTTGATCCCTACTTTATCGGCTCCGGCTTTAAGAACCGCCTCTATGTCCTCAAGCGTCTTTATACCTCCACCGACTGCAAATGGTATATGTATCACACCGGCTACATTTTTAACCCATTCAAGTGTAGTGGCTCTATCGTCTGTAGTAGCGGTAATATCAAGAAGCACCAGCTCATCCGCTCCTTCTTTTTCATAAGTCTGTGCAACCTCGACCGGATCTCCTGCGTCTCTCAGATCCACAAATGAAATCCCCTTTACCACTCTTCCGTCCTTGCAGTCAAGACAAGGTATTATACGCTTAGTTTGCATGGTATTATCCTCCGTAATCATCGTTTAAGTCCAACGAATATATTATACATTTACAAAAGACCTTTTCGCAATATTTTTTTCATGTTTTCACTCAAAAAATATCCCCTTCACGGCCCTACCACTTCCAAATGGTTCTGATATCTTTACCCGGCACAAATCCCCGGGGGTGATAGCTGTGTCTGCTGCCGGAACCATAACTTTTACATAGTCTCTGGTATGTCCGGTAAAGAACTCTCCTTCCTTTAAGACAGTACGCTCTTCCACAATAATGTCAGCCTGCCTTCCGGCAAAAGACTTTAATGCACAACGGGTCATTTCTTCTCCGGCACCGATAAGAAGAGCACTTCTTACTCTTTTTTCTCCTGAGGACAGCTGATCTTCCATCTTTGCAGCAGGTGTACCTTCTCTTAGAGAAAACTGAAATACATGTATATCAAAGAATCCGACTCTTTTAATAAACTCAAGCGTTTCCTCAAACTCTTTTTTTGTTTCTCCCGGAAAACCCGTGATAATATCCGTGGTAAGGGAAGGATCATTATAATATTTTCTTAACAGAACACATTTTTCATAAAACTCTTCGGTAGTATAGCCTCTGTTCATCCGGGCAAGCACTCCGTCACTTCCGCTTTGCATGGACAAATGAAAATGCTCACAAAGCTTTTTCGCTCCCTTTATCTTTTCCAGAAAATCCACAGTGATCAGCTGGGGTTCTACGGAACTAAGGCGTACTCTTTCAATGCCTTCTACATCCTCCAGACCGTTTATTATAACGGAAATATCAGTACCATCGTTAAAATCACTACCATAGGAAGACATATTTATACCCGTCAGTACTACCTCTTTAACTCCTGAGTCCGCCAGTATCTTTGCTTCTTCCAATATATTTTCAAGAGACCGGCTTCTTACGCGCCCCCTCGCATAGGGAATAATACAGTAGGTACAAAATCTGTTGCATCCGTCCTCTATCTTTATATGGGCTCTTGTGTGAGTAACTGAACCATTTATCTTTAACTCTTCAAATTCTGCCTCTTTACTGATATCTGAAACATAACTGCTTTTCTTTCCGTCGCCATAATACTTTTCAAGAGCCTGTATAAGCTTGTGCTTGTCATTTGATCCTATACATATATCTACCGGTTCATTATCCAGTATCTTTTGTGCATTTCCCTGAACAAAACACCCCATAGCCACTACTATGGCATTGGGGTTCATTTTCTTTGCTTTATGAAGCATCTGTCTGGATTTTCTGTCAGCTATATTGGTAACAGAGCATGTGTTTATAATGTAAATATCTGCCGGAGTTTGCTGATCAAATGACGTGATCTCATATCCTGCCTCTTTAAGCGCCTGCTCCATAGCCTCTGTTTCATATGAATTTGTCTTACATCCAAGATTGTGCAATGCCACCTTCATATCAAAGATCTATCTCCGGTATACCTGCAAATCCCTTTTCCAACTCCTCGTCAGTTGGCATCCTGTCAGTCATGGTTCCGTCATTAAACTGCTCATATGCTTTCATGTCAAAATAACCGGTTCCCGTAAGACCAAAGACTATAGTCTTTTCCTCTCCGCTTTCTTTACATTTGAGAGCCTCGTCAATGGCCGCTCTTATGGCATGTCCTGATTCAGGTGCCGGAAGAATACCTTCAGTTCTGGCAAAAAGTGTAGCCGCTTCAAATACAGATGTCTGTTCTACAGATACAGCCTCCATAAGACCGTCATGATAAAGCTGTGAAAGTACAGGGCTCATACCATGATATCTTAATCCTCCCGCATGATTTGCAGAGGGAATAAAGCCGTGTCCAAGTGTATACATCTTTGCCATAGGGCATACCATACCAAGGTCGGCATAATCATATGCAAACTTTCCTCTTGTTAAGCTGGGGCATGATGCAGGCTCTACTGCTATTATACGATAATCTGCCTCGCCTCTGAGTTTTTCACCCACAAAAGGAGAAATAAGTCCTCCGAGATTGGATCCGCCTCCTGCACATCCGATAACTATATCCGGCTTTATATCATATTTTTTGCAGGCTGTCATGGTCTCCATTCCGATGACAGATTGATGAAGAACCACCTGATTGAGCACACTTCCGAGAACATATCTGTATCCTTCGGTCTTAGTAGCCACCTCAACCGCTTCGGATATGGCACATCCGAGAGATCCTGTTGTGCCGGGATTGTCTTCATTTATTTTTTTACCTATCTCTGTATCCATGGAGGGTGAAGGAGTAACTGATGCACCATATGTACGCATCACTTCACGTCTGAAGGGCTTCTGCTCATAAGAAACCTTCACCATAAACACCTTGCAGTCTATACCGAAAAAAGCACTGGCCATGGATAGCGCCGTACCCCATTGTCCTGCTCCTGTCTCTGTCGTCACACCTTTAAGTCCCTGCTCTTTGGCATAATATGCCTGGGCAATGGCAGAGTTGAGCTTATGACTTCCCGATGTATTGCTTCCCTCAAATTTGTAAAAAATCTTAGCAGGTGTGTCCAGTGCCTTCTCCAGGAACTCCGCATGAATAAGGGGAGAGGGACGATACATGCGATAAAAATTCTGTATAGCTTCGGGAATGGGCACATCTCTTGTTTCGTTATCAAGCTCCTGTTTTATAAGCTCATCACAAAAAATAGGCCGCATCTCCTCAAATGTAAGGGGCTTGTGAGTTCCCGGATGAATAAGGGGGGCCGGCTTATTTTTCATATCGGCTCTCACATTATACCAGGTGGAGGGAATTTCACTTTCGTCAAGATATATTTTATACGGAACATCCATTTTACTCATGGGATATGTTCTCCTTTCGGTTTTAAATTATGCTTTTATCTCTCTTTATTAAATATACAAATGTGCTTCCACATTTTTATCTGTATATAATAACATATTTGCATGAAATAAAGAAACAAATAATTTTTATTTATACAATATTTATACAAAAAAGACATGACCCTCAGGCCATGCCCTTTAAAGCAGCTTTTATCCTATCAATTCCAACAGCTGTTCAACATTTTTCTTTCCAAACTGAACGGGACCGTCATTTATTATATAGGCCGGCACGCTCATAACGTTATACTTGTCCTTCATTTCAGGGAAATGAGCAAGGTCATAAACATCCACTTTTACATTATCATTCATGGATGCGATCTTTTCTGCAGCCACTACCAGATCGGGACACATAGTACATGACAGACTAACCATAACCGTCATATTTACCGGTCTTGAAATATCCTCTATCTTTGCCTTTGCCTCATCTGATATCTGCTGGCCTTTTCCTGATGCATTGTATATTCCAAGGACAAAGGAGTTGAACTCATGTCCTCCGGGTACACCATGAAATGCTATACCCGCATCAGTTTTATCTTCTTTAAAGATCTTTACGCAGGGAAGCTCCACGCCGCTTGTGTCTTCCACGATCTCGGCCGTAAGCTTGTCAGTAAGCCCCGCGAGACTTTCCATATATCCTTTAAGTTCCTGGGAAATATGGCTGTCATCAAGGTACAATTCAAGAAAAAGAGGATGCTCCATACGCTCAAATACTGCAGCAAGCTGTGCCTTCATATCAGCCGTAAAGAGTTCGCCATCGTCGCCGCCGGCAGATGCGCTTTCTGTGCCTGCTCCTGCGGACTCTTTTGCTTCATTTTCTTTTTTCTCGGAAGCCCTTGGTCTGTCAGGAGTCAATCCCGTCTTCTTTTCCATCTCGCGTGCATATTTTTCCAGCTCTGTTGCGGCAAGCGCTCCGTCACCGGTGGCTGTAACCACCTGGCGCAGATCCTTTATACATACGTCTCCCGCCGCATAGATACCGTCCACATTGGTCTTCTGCTTACGGTCGGTTACGACATATCCTTTTTCATCCAGTTCTACCTTATCCTTGAAAATCTCGGTGCTGGGTGAATATCCGGCAAAAACAAATACGCCAAAGGTGTCATTTTCAGGAGCAAATTCCTTTGTCTCACCGGTTTTATTGTTTTTATAAACTATCCGGCGAAGAACAGAATCACCTGTCACTTCTTCCACTTCTGTGTTGTAGAGTACGGTGATATCCGGATGATTCTTTGTCTCATCCGCCGTCTGCTTGGCACATTTAAAATCATCGCCTCTCACCAGTACGGTTACATGAGATGCATATTTTGTAAGAAATACACTCTCTTCTGCCGCAGCAAATCCACCGCCTACGACAAATACTTCTTTACCGGTAAAGAACTCCCCATCACAGGTGGCACAGTAAGCCACGCCATGGCCTTTAAACTCTTCCTCGCCTTTGAATCCTATCATCCTGGGATGCGCTCCGGTGGCAATAATGATACCGAAGCACTCAAGTGTACCTGCACTAGTCACAACCTTTTTGATATCACCGTCTATATCAATATCAGTAACTTCGGCAGACTTAAATTCCGCTCCAAAACTTTCCGCCTGTTTTCTCATCCCCTCGGTGAGCTCTTTTCCACTGGTCTTTTTGATACCCGGATAATTCACCACCTCTGAAGTGATAGTGATCTGCCCACCCCAGTTTTCCTTTTCGACAATAAGTACACGATAACAGGCTCTCGCTAAATAAATACCGGCGGTAAGCCCCGCAGGACCACCGCCGATAATTATCACATCATACAAATTGTCGTGTGTACCGGCGCTCATTAAAGTGCTCCTACCAGATCAAGGCTGGGCTTAAGCGTATCTGCACCGGGCTGCCACTTAGCAGGGCAAACTTCATCACCATGCTCTGCAACGAACTGGCAAGCCTGAAGCTTACGAAGAAGCTCGTCAGCATTTCTTCCGACGTTTCCGGAGTTTACCTCATATGCAACAATCTTGCAATCAGGATTTACAATAAATGTTCCTCTCTCTGCAATACCGTCAGCCTCGATAAGAACTTCGAAATCTCTTGAAAGAGCGTGTGTAGGATCTGCAAGCATGGGATATGTAAGCTTAGCAATTCTTTCGGAATGATCATGCCATGCTTTATGTACAAAATGAGTATCTGTAGAAACAGAGAAGATCTCACATCCTGCTTCTTTGAACTTATCATATGTGTTCTGAAGATCTTCAAGCTCTGTGGGGCATACGAATGTGAAGTCTGCAGGATAGAAGAAGAATACACTCCACTTACCCTTTATATCCTCTTTTGTAACTGTTTTGAACTCATCGTCCTGATATGCCTGTACGCTGAAATCAGCAACTTCCTTATTGATCAATGACATAATATAATCCTCCTTTGATTAAGAAAAAATGATTTTAGATGATCTGATGTAAATATTTTACAAGTCCGTCATCCTTACTTGACTGTACTATAACACATTAAAAATAATTTGTAAATAGTAATAGTTATCATTTTTATTTTTATTTTATAATTTGGGGGCTAATTCAGTTCCGCTATTTCTCCTCTGCCTTTATATATACTTTTTTCCGGTACTGCACCTCTGACTGAGGACAGGGGATAAACAATAGTACCTCTGCCTATAAGACTTCCGGGATTGAGAACACTTCCGCATCCGATCTCCACATGATCTCCCAGGAATGCCCCTATTTTGCGTAGTCCTGTCTCTATTCGTGTTGTTCCGTCCTTTATCACAATGTTCTTTTTGTCTGATTTTACATTTGAAGTTATGGATCCGGCGCCCATATGGGCATAAGCTCCCAGTATTGAGTCCCCGACATAGTTGTAATGGGGAACCTGAACATGATTAAAAAGAATAACATTTTTCAGCTCTGTTGAGTTTCCTACAACACAGTCACTTCCCACCAAAGCATTTCCCCTGATAAATGCACAATGACGCACCTCAGTATTCTCGCCGATAATACACGGACCCTTTATATATGCAGATTCAAATACATGGGCGCTTTTTGCGATCCATATATCGTCACCTCTTTTCTCATATTTATCTTCGGAAAGGTTTTTGCCTATACTTAAGATCAGTTCCCCTATTCCCGAAAGTGCCTCCCACGGATATACAAATCCGCCAAGGTAATCTCCCGCTACTGTTTCGTTCAGATCAAAAAGTTTTCCGATTGTAAGATTCTCATTCATTGTTTGTCCTCATTTCTAAATACTAAACAAAGTTGCAAATAAGCATAAAGACCAGGATGCGGTATAATAATATGCTGAAGATCTATTTATATACAGACTTGAGATTCTGTATTGCGGCATACAGGCCTTGCCTGTTGTTTGTTTCCACTACACCTTTTGTACGTCTTTTGACGAACCCCTCTAGTTTTTCCATGTATTCTTCGGGCGTGATCTCACCCTCTGCCACCATAGACAGTCCTTTTTCCCAACTTGCCGTAAGTTCGGGACTGAGAAGATGATGAAGCGACAACCGTGTGGCATCGTATATCATCTCCCCTAAAAAAGTAGGTGTCAGAATCTGGGTTTTTTTGTTGGTTTTAATATACTTATTTTTATTTAACTTTTCAAGTATACCCGACCGCGTAGCACTGGTACCTATACCGCTTCCTTTAATCTGTGCTCTCAGTTCTTCATCTTCTATAAGCTGTCCGGCATTTTCCATGGCCAAGATCATGGATCCTGAATTATAACGTTTTGGCGGACTTGTCTCCCCCTCTTTAATCTCCAACAGATCTATACCCGTTATATCGCCTTTTTTTATTTTTTCCACTTCAGGAGGAAGAACCCCATCCCCACTCTTTTCTTTTCTGTTATCGAAGCTTGTTTTTGCTACTTTCATAAAGCCCTCATCCACCAGAGCTTTAAAGCCTGCAGTAAATGTCTCTTTATTTTCTCCATTGGCGCCGACACTTACAGAAAGCACCATATTTATTTTACGATATTCGGCAGCCGGATAAAAAATACTTAGAAATCTTCTTACGATCAGCTCATATACCTTTGCCGCTATATCAGACAGACTTCCCAGATTGTTCAGTCCTGCCCCGGTTGGTATGATGGCATAGTGGTCGGTAATTTTTTTGTCATCACAATATCTGCTTTTTCCTACATCCTTATAGCTTCCATTTTCCAGTACCTCTTTTGCAAATGCCCCCGCACCTGCGTAAGAAGTAAGACCATTTATGTTTTTTTCCAACTCTTTACAAACCGCACCGGACAGCACTCTGGCATCAGTTCGCGGATAAGTAGTAAGTTTTTTTTCATAAAGTTCCTGAGCTATTTTAAGAGTGTTTTCCGGATTTATCTTAAAAATTTTGGCACAGTCATTTTGCAGCTCGGCAAGGTTGTACAAAAGCGGCGGTTTGACTGTTTCCTTTTTCTTTTCAACCTTTTCCACTATCGCAGGTATGCTTACTTCAGAAGATTCATCCGGAATACCGTGGTCATTTGTTATTTTCTCATTTCCATTCCCTTCATCAGCATCATCATTTCCTTTTGAGTTTTTTTCCTTTGCCGTAAATGTGACAGCCACGCCACTGTCAGCTGCTATTTTTTCTGCTGCATTGCATGCGTCTTCCTTTTCCAGAAAGCCATTATCTTTGTACAGACGATTTGATCCGGCGTACAGACTTTTTTCATTCACTTTCCATTCTGCATTAAAACCGGCCTGTGTATGAGCATTTAACCTGTAAAAAGGAAGCGGCACAAATTCTCTTATCTCCCTTTCCCTTTTGACGATCATTCCGAGAACACAGGTCATAACACGCCCCATAGCCACGGGAATGTAACGCTCGCCTATGGCAGAAGCTATAGTCTGGCCGTATATGAGGGACATGGCACGGGAGAAATTTATTCCCATAAGATAGTCCTCTTTTGCCCTGAGATATGCCGAAGCGGCGATATTGTCATATTCTGATATAGGTCCGGCTGTCTTTATCCCTCTTATGATCTCTTCTTCAGTCTGGGAATCTATCCATACTCTTTTTTCTGTTTTGTTCTTTACTCCCGCCTCTTCTCTTACCAGTCTGTAAATGTATTCTCCTTCTCTCCCGGAGTCGGTGCATACAAAAATGGTATCAACATCTTCCCTGTTAAGCTGTTTTTTTACTATCCCAAACTGTTTTTTCACTCCGCTGATCACTTCATAAAGATAGACTTTTGGTATAAACGGAAGTGTATCAAGGCTCCATTTTTTTAAAGAAGGATCATATTTTTCCGGATAGCTCATGGCTACAAGATGTCCTACACACCAGGTAACCACATAAGACTGAGATTCCATAAATCCGTCACCGGACTTAAATGTCTCTTTTAAGGCCTTGGCAAATTCCTTTGCCACACTGGGCTTTTCCGCTATAAATAACGATTTAGACATCCGTCAGTTACTCCTTCCTGGAAGTTTCGTCCAATGTATGGGTATATGCCGGCACAAATTCTTTCATAAAATAATCGGCCTCGGGTAGATCCAATTCATCTATGGCTCTGCTGATTGAGACCTGGGCGTCGGCAAAATCCGTATTTCCCATATTTTTTTCATCCACACATTTAAGATATGCTGAGATCTTATCTGCTGCCTTAACGTATTTCCATTCTCTTGCTTCATCCTCTGTTTCCAGCAAAAGCGGTTCATATACCTTTCTAAAGCTTTCGGGCAGTCCCTGGAGAAGTTCGTCTCTTGCAACTTTTTCCACTTCGGAATAAGCATTTCTGATCACCGGACTGTAATATTTTACGGGTGTGGGCATATCCCCGGTAATGATCTCAGTAGTATCATGATACATTCCCAGCATAGCCAGCCGGTTAGGATTTATGTCTCCGTGAAATATCTGATTGTTGATAAGACCAAGGGCATGTGCTATAAATGCTACCTCCAGACTGTGCTCACAAAGATTCTCATTTCTGGAATTTCTCATAAGCCCCCATCTGTTTATATATTTCATACGTGACAACATAGCGTAAAAAGAATTTTCTTTCATAGTTACTTTTCTCCATTTATACAATAAAGAACGGACCCCCGCCACACCTATACGGGTGTCAGGAAGCCCGTTCCTTTGCACTAATTAGTATTAGTAATTTTCACAGTTTACCTCAAAGAAGCTCTGAGGATGTGCACATACAGGACATACTTCCGGAGCCTGTGTACCTACTACGATATGACCGCAGTTTCTGCATTCCCAAACCTTAACCTCGCTCTTCTTAAATACTTCCTGCATCTCTACATTCTTAAGAAGTGCGCGGTATCTCTCCTCATGATGTTTCTCAATTTCACCAACCATACGGAACTTGGCCGCAAGTTCGGGAAATCCTTCAGCTTCAGCTGTCTTTGCAAACTCATCATACATGTCAGTCCACTCGTAATTCTCTCCATCAGCTGCCGCTGCGAGATTCTCTGTAGTTGTTCCGATACCGTTTAACTCTTTAAACCAGATCTTTGCATGCTCTTTTTCGTTGTCAGCTGTCTTGAGGAAAAGTGCGGCGATCTGCTCAAAGCCCTCTTTCTTAGCCTTTGAAGCGAAATACGTATACTTATTTCTTGCCTGTGACTCTCCAGCAAATGCAGCCTGAAGGTTCTTTTCCGTCTGGGTTCCCGCATAGGGATTACTTCCTCCCGGAGCCATTTCCTCCGTGATAAGCTCTAACTTATCCCCTGTAGCTCCACACTTGGGACAGACTGCTGCCTCCAGACTTTCAGCCTCAAATACCTCTCCGCATAATTTACATCTTACCTTAACCATTTTTGAATCCTCCTTTATAGTTTTATTATTTTGATCAATTACTGCAGCTACAGCCGTTTTTGTGCTGCCGCTCACATCCTCCGGTAAATGACCGGCATATTCTCCGGCATGGGTAATACCGGTGTATTTTGCAATATCAGCATCAGTTGTTATCAGATTTTTTCCGGTCAAACCGTGTATATCTTCTACTCTGGATATCCTTGCAAATGTTCTTAATTCTTCAGTGGATACCCGCAGATAATTGGCTACCCTTTTAGCAGCATCATCCACATTCAGACGTTTTCTGAGTTCGGGATCCTGGGTAGCTATCCCCACAGGACACATACCACTTCCGCATATACGGTACTGCTGGCAGGCCGCCGCAATGAGGGCTGCGCTGGCAACTGCCACTGCGTCTGCACCCATTGCTATAGCCTTGGCAAAATCTGAGGAAACACGAAGTCCTCCAGTTATAACAAGTTCAATATCACTTCCTGCCGCATCCAGTGCCTTTCTTGCTCTGGAAAGTGCGTATATAGTAGGAACCGATGTGGATTCTCTAAGCAGCAAAGGACTTGATCCCGTAGCACCGCCACGTCCGTCCAGGGTTATAAAATCAGGTCCGGCAAATAAGGCATATTTTATATCCTGCTCTATATTTCCCGCCGCCAGTTTTATACCTATAGGGCGTCCTCCTGAACGCTGCCTCAGCATATCCACCATTTCTTTAAGATCTTCTTTGGACTTCACTTCTGGAAATCTGCTGGGACTTTGTATGTCCTCACCCTGTTTCTTTCCTCTTATGGCCGCTATCTCTTCAGTTACCTTACTGCCGGGCAAATGTCCACCCATGCCGGGTTTTGTCCCCTGACCGATCTTTATCTCAATGGCATCTGCATTTCGGAGATTCTCATCGGTCACGCTGTACTTGTTTGGTATATATTCGAATATATACTTGTAAGCAGCCGCTCTCTCTTCTTCCAGAATACCGCCCTCACCGCTGCACATGGCCGTTTTGGCCGCTGCTGATCCCATAGAAAGGGCCGTTTTTATCTCTTTTGAAAGAGCCCCAAATGACATATGTGACACAAAAACCGGACTTTCCAGAACCATGGGTTTTGCCGCATTTTTGCCGATGACAGTACGTACATTTACCTCTGCTCCGTCATCCAAAGGCGCCGGATCAAGCTGGGCTCCCAGCAGAAGAATATCTTCCCACTTTGGAAGAGGAAGCAGGGTGCCCATAGCCGCATGCAGTGACTCTCCTTTCACGGACATCTCATGGATCTCTTCCATGTAACGCGCAGATTCATCATGCCTTACATATCTGCTGTCATATGGCGGAGCACTCTCTCCTTCTGCTCCCGGGTTTTCCTGAGAACGAGATGTGTCATCCCGGTCTGACGCACCGTCTTCTTCCAGAGGTCTGAATCTTTCAGGCGGTTGTCCGCATACGGGGCATTTATCCATTTCCGAAAAAGGTTTCCCTTCCTTTTCTTCATCGTAAACATACCCGCATACCTCACAAACGTATTTCATTTCATCTATCACCTCCTCGTTTTTATTTTGGGATATGGAAATATGTCCCTGTCCCGTTAGGGTTAATGATACCATTTATACGTCACATAACACAACATATATTTTTTTATGCAATCGTAACAATTCAATCCGAACGAAACCATCAAATATCTTGATCTGCCAGTTGCAGCCACTCCTCTGACAGTTCTTCCTGTTCTTTTTCCAGTCTTTCTTTTTCCTCCTGCAATTTTGAAAGTTCCTGATAATCACTGCTGATATCCGGATCATTTAGTTTTTCATCAAGTACTGCTATTTTTTCATCGTATTCCTCTATCAGCTCTTCCAGTTTCTTTGCTCTTTTTTCTCTTTTGCTTCTTTCTTTGTGACTCAGGTAGTCATCACGTGCCGATTTATTGACTGTTTTATTGGGAAAGCCATTATTTTTCGATACGTTGTCTGATACTGCTTTACTGTCGTCTTTGTCGGAATTGTCGTTTTGCAACGGCAGTGTGCCGGCTTGTAGTTTTTCTTCGTATTCATCATATCTGAAAGAATACGGGACCGCCTTTCCTTTTTCAAAAACAAGCAGTCTGTCCGACACCTTATTTACAAAGTATCTGTCATGAGAAACCAGTATAACGGTCCCGGTATACTCTTTAAGCATATTTTCCAGAGTTTCTCTGCCTATTATATCCATGTGGTTGGTCGGCTCGTCCAGAATCAGTAAATTGGGACGTTTTTTAAATATTTTACAAAGAGCAAGTCTTACTCTCTCCCCGCCGGAAAGGTCATCTACTTTTTTAAAAACATCGTCACCTGAAAACAAAAAAGCTCCCAGTGCTTTTCGGACCTCCGTATTGGTCATAGACGGAAACTCATCATGAAAATCATCAAACAGACTTTTTCCGCTTTTGTACTCGGCTCTTTTTTGGTCAAAATATCCTGTTTGAACATTCTCACCGAAAGAAAACTCTCCCTCCAGTGCCTTCGCTTCCCCCATGAGAGTCTTTAAAAAAGTTGACTTTCCTATGCCATTCTCTCCTATTATACCAATCTTTTCACCTTTAAACAGTTCTATATCAACAGTAGCAAGAGGCAGGTCATAACCGGGCTTAAGCCCTGAAACCCTAAGAACTCTTTTACCGCTTTCTTTTTCCGGCTGAAAATGTGTATGAAAGGTTTTGAGGTCGTACCTGTCCGGTACCTCTCCTGTCTGAAGGCGTTCTATCTGCTTGAGTTTTGACTGGGCAAAAGCAGCCTTTGTCGCTTTATACCTGAACCTTTCAACAAGACTGTTCAGTCTTGCCATTTCCTTTTTCCGATATTCAAAATCTTTGATCTGTTTTTCATAAATTTCCTTTTTTTGCTTTTCAAAATCCGAAAAGTTACCTTTGTAACGATGTGTTTCACCGTATTCTATCTCATATATCTTTTCTGCCGTTTTCTCTATAAACATACGGTCATGTGAAACCATAACAACTGCCGACTTGTAGCTTTTTATGTAATCCTCCAGCCACCTTACCGCCGAAATGTCCAGATGGTTGGTCGGCTCGTCCAAAAGAAGAATATCAGGATGAGAAAGCAGCAATTTACAAAAGGCTATTTTGGTACGCTGACCTCCGGAAAAATCTTTCAGAGGTTTATTCATGTCTTCAACGGAAAATCCGAATTTTTTTATCATAATGGAATACTCTTTTTTGTAGGTATAACCTCCCATCAGCTCAAAACGCTCATTTAGTGTAGAGTATTCCTGTATATTTTTCTCATCAGGTTCCTTTTCTATTCTTTGCCGAAGTGTTTCCAAACGGTTTTCCATATCGAGAAGGGGCTTAAAAACGGTAAGTATTTCGTCCAGCATACTTACCGTTTCATCCTCAAATGTTATCTGGGCCAGATGACCTATTACAGGATCGCCTGATTTAGATATATTGAAAGTCTCCTCTCCGGATCCTGCCTCCGGTGCTATCTCTCCGGTTATACATTTCAAAAGAGTGGTTTTTCCCGCACCGTTTCTTCCTACAATAGCTATCTTTTCACCATCAAATATTTCAAAGTCTATATATGCAAGGACGGTCTCTCCGCCAAGAGAAACCGCCCCGTTAGAAATTTTATAATACATAAAGCCTTCCTGTCATCCAAAAAAACATAACTGCAGATCCTCATAAGATCTTAATATACCTGTGCATACTGTTGTCATCTATACAGTCTCTTCTTTATCCAGGGATTTTATAAACTGTTCAGCTGTACGACCTGACATTCCTCCATGACGCAATGCCCACACATCCGCCTTCTTATACAGTTCTTCCCGGTCGTGATCTTTAATACCATACTCAGCAGACAGTTTGTCCACCATTTTATAATACTCCTGCCGCTCCGGTCTGAAAAAACCTATTGTGACGCCAAATCTGGCAGAAAGAGACATTCTCTCAGCTATAGTGTCATTTCTGTGCACATCATCTCCGTAGGCGTCTCCCCTGTCACTAAATGTCTCATGTATGAGATGCCGCCTGTTGGATGTTGCATAAATAAGAACATTTTCAGGCCGTACTTCCATCCCGCCTTCTATAACAGCTTTAAGATATTTGTACTCCGTCTCCATACTCTCAAAGGACAGGTCATCCATGTATATAATAAAACGATAATTACGTCCTTTTATTATGCTGATGATCTCCGGAAGCATCCTGAAATCATGCTTATATACCTCTATGATCCTGAGTCCCTTCTCATAGAACATATTTAAAACAGCTTTTATACATGATGATTTTCCCGTACCGGCATCACCGTACAAAAGGACATTATTGGCAGGTTCTCCCTTTATAAATGCCAGGGTGTTTTTTATAAGCTCCTGTTTTTGCCTGTCATATCCCACAAGATCGTCAAAACTTATATCACTTGTGGTCATAATGGGCACAAGAAAATCTCTATCAGTAATGTCGCAGGAAATATCCCTGTCGTGCCGCATACCCGATTCTACCCTGAAGGCTTTATTCATACCGAATATGCCAACACCGTACTTCTCATAGAACCCCAGGACAGCATCAGCAAATCGTATTTCATCATCTGTTTGTGAGATAACATCGCTCAGCTCGCGTATACGAATGCTTACGTTTTTATTGTATACACTGTCATTCTTCTCGACTGACTTGTAATCTTTTATAACAGTAAAACAGTTTATTCCCAGTTCTTCTTCAAGGGGCGTGAAGTCAAAGCTCATCAGCTTCGTAAATATTCTGAAATCATCCATGGCAAGTTTATTTACAGACCCCTCTACTCTCCCCCTTTTTTCCGAAACGAGTGTAAAAGGATTTTGGGTCATGGCAAGCAGATATGAGATGTAGTCTTTCCACAGATCCCCGTTAAAACCATACTGCGTAGCAAGGCCCAGAAGAGAATGTACTTCATCAAAAATACGACTCCGCAAACTGCTCTTTTGAATCTCAGAATCTTTTATTCCCCCGTTTGCATGTAATTGTCTGACCGACTCAAAATCCCGGAAAATATCTGCCATACGAAACAGGATACTGTCATATCCTATATTTCTGTAAAGAACAAGTTTGTACACAAGATTGTGCATATTTTAAAAACACCTTCTTCCCCGGATGTCATAAAAAAATATTGTGTTAAAAAAAGTATTGTTATTTAGCTTCCCTGACTGGGTAAAAACTTAGCAAGCACAAGAGCCATTTCCTGAGGAGACATACTCTGTACCCAGACTGTTCCCGGTCCTGTAATCTTTGTATTAAAGAAACCTTCTCCGCCCAGGAACTTATTTTTTATGCCCTTTACTGTAACTATATTCATTTCACAAGATGCAGTCATAGCAGCCAGATTTCCGGTTTCTACTATAAGCTCTTCTCCCGGTCCAAGCTCATATTCAAGTAAATGACCGTTAAATTCTGCAAAGCAAAGGCCTTCTCCGGATATCTTCTGTAAAATAAAGCCTTCGCCTCCAAAGAGACCCGCTCCTATTTTTTTCTGGAAAAAGATGGAAAAATCTACGCCCATTTCCGAACACAAAAATGCTGATTTCTGTAAAATCATGGGATTATCCGGAGTGATCTCAAAAACTTTTATACTACCCGGAAACTTAGCCGCGCATGCGATCATCCCGTCCCCATCCTTAGCCGTGTATATATTCTGGAACATAGTGTCTCCCGACAGCATCCTGCCAAACACCTTTCCGATGCCGCCTCCCACAGTTTCCATGACCAGATTGGGGGTCATCCATGACATTCCTCCCCCCTGGGTAATGATCCCCTCGCCGTCTTCAAGTTCCATAATGACCACCGGTAAAGTCTCTCCTTGAATCTCGTATCTCATGATAATACACCTCCGTTAGAAAATTTGACTAAATATGCTATCTTAGCGTTAAAATTATATCATATCATAAGACCAAAATCCATAAACTTCCGGACTGTCCGGAGTTCCGGCCTGAGGATCAGCCTCTATGTCTCAAAAGCCGGACCGATACCCAGCTCCCTTAGCACAAGCTCTTTATTCCCCGCCGCACCTGTATCTTGTGCAAACGCTTTTGCCTTTATATGGTAAAAGCATTTGTCTTTTAAGTGCTGTCCGCTCTCAAGCCTGAATCCTAAAAATGTCATGTCATTTATACAACATGTCATCACTGTCCTGCCGGCCTTGTAATATTTTTTTCCGTCAACAGCATTTACACTGACCTGAAGATCAGCTTCTATTATCTTCCCGTGGTAATCTCCGGGATTTTCTAAACCGTCCAGGTACCAGGCGGGATAGTCTGTTTTTTCGAGTATTATATGACAGGCTGTCTTATCAAAAGGCACTGCATTTCCGAAAACCTTTTCATGATATCCGTAAGGTGTCTCCCACAAAAATCCTGCCTGCGGGTTCATCAGCCTGAAAGGTGTGGAGTAGATATTAAGCTCTTCTTTCGTGTCTGCCCTGTTTATCATAACGGGATCGGCTTTTCTTATCATAACGGATAACAACTCGGTCATATTGCGGTAATACATTTCAAGAGATGATGCGTCTATAAGCATGGTATTGCCGGCCACATCCAGTTCTTCATAAAGAATGTCCGTCAGACCTTCCCTGAAAACATTCGTCTCTGCAAACACACGTCCGGGAGTGTGTTTTTTTATATTTTCCAAGATAAATTCTTTTATGTCACCTTTTTCCCAAACGGCCACATCTGTCCTGAACTGTTTCAGAAGATCCCTGTCATACTCCGTTTCCCCTTCTTCAAATACAAAAACCAGAGACTTTCCATTCTCTTTTTTATGGAAAAAGTCTCCGGTTATAAAATCTTTTATAAATGTAGTCTTACCCGCACCGAGGAATCCGCTGACTATATATGCCTTTATCTTCTCCACGGTGTATTCTCCTTTTTACTGATCAGTCCACAAGTGCTACAAGACGTCCGTTCACTTTACCCTCTTTAAGGGTATCGAGTCCTTCAGCGATCTCGTCGAATTTTATGGTAGTAAGGGCGGGATCAAGCTCTCCTGATGCCATCATCTCGTAGCAGTCTCTGATGTCTTCTGCATCTCCCCCTAGACTTCCTACAAGTGTCACGCTTTTTGTCACCAGCTTCATGGTAGAGATGTTTGAGTTATCCTGTGCAAGACCTACCACTACCACACGTCCGCCGAAGGCTACTGCCTCTATGGCCGCAGCTGTTGTAGTACCGGCACCGGCAAAGTCAATAATAACCTCACAATTTTTTTCTGCCAATTCCTCAGGTGTCTCAACAGCTCCTGCACATCCCAGACTCATGGCCAGGTCTCTTGCAGACTTCTTGCGCGAAGAAACATATACTTCACATCCCTTGATGACTGCTATACGCGCGCCGATCTGGCCAAGTCCTCCGATACCGATGATACCTACTTTCATACCGGGTTTGATCTGACCGTTTACAACTACTGCATGTCTGGATGTCATGCCTGCATCCGTAGCTGCAGCCGCCTTTGCAAAGTCCACATTATCAGGCACGGGGATAAGCTGCTCTTCGGGAGCTGTGGATACTGTAGCGTAACCTCCGTCTCTGGTGTAACCGGGGCTTGTTCCGTCCTTTGCACCAAGAGGACACACGCCTACGCGGTCACCGGCTTTGTACCCTGTAACTCCTTCTCCCACTTCACGTATAACGCCCGCATACTCATGCCCAAGTATTACCGGAGGATTCATAAGCGCAAGCCAGCTCTCATGCTCGAGAGCAGACACGTCAGAATGACAGAGTCCCGCAGCCTTCACATCGATGACCACATATCCGGGTTTTGCCTCCGGATCCGGCTTTTCCACCAGCTTAAGCGGCTGATTTGTATATGTAAATTCCCAACCTTTCATAATGTAAAATACCTCCAATTTAAAAAATATCAGGACCGGCACGCAGACCGTCCATTCGTACGTTATGGTATTTTATATCATTTTCATGTCAGACAACAGAGCCACATCGCTAATATTTTTAGGTACCAGAAAAATGTTAAATCCCGGATACCATGCTTTCTGAAACTTTTTTATAAAATAGTCAGTAGGATACTTCATACAGATATGCATGTCCTTTTTTCCCTATACGACGTACAACACCTGTTTCATTAAGCACATTCATCACCAGACTGGCGTGATTTTTTCCGATCCCTGCACTTTCTGCCATCTGTACTGATGTGAATGTATCCTCCAGATCAGCGGGGACAAGGCGCAGATAATCGTTGGGACAGTTAAACTCTGCTATCTGTCTTATCCCCAGAGGGATCCTGTCCATTCTTTCATATCCGCTTCTTACCTTTTTTCTACCTCTTCTCCCGTGGGGAACATAAAGCTTTATCTCTTCCATATCCATAAGATAAAGATGCAGCCGCAGATTGGGATGCTTTAAGAACATTTTTATCCCGTATATCTCATCAAATGCACTGTACAAGTTCATATGTACGGGGGAAAGCCTGAAATCCGAGGGCTGCATCTGACCCTTTTCGATACGTCCGATCCATTTATTGACCGGCATGGGATAAACTATAGTTACCTGGTAGTAATTCAGAAAAACACTTAGTTTTTTGCGGAGACGTCCCAGCCCTTTAGTCTGTATCTCCGTTATCTGTCCGTCCCTGCATATATCTGCAAAAAATCCGTCCAGTGCTACTTCATGGTAATCTGTATCGGGCTCGATATATCTTTTCAAAAATGCATGTATGCTTTTTTCAGACAGTGCTCCTATGCCTCCGTCCTCATAAGCATTTTTTTCCATTCTTGCGCTCAGTCCGGAAAAGACTTCGCTACGCACTTTTAAAAAACGATCGTGGTCTATATATTCTTCTCCGGCCTTTTGCTTAAATTTTTCATAGGATGTCATCATCTGATCTCTTCACTCTGGGTTCCGAACTCTGACAGTTTAAGTCCTTCATTTCGCTCAAGAACCATTTTCACACTCCATTCATGAGCAAATAAAAGAAGAACATTATCTTTAAGGTCTTTTATCTTCTTCATATCAGATGTGGCCATCATATTTTCAGTATCGAACTCATGCTGGTTATCTACATAGCGGATATATTCGTAAGGCAGTATTTCCAGCTTTATCTCCACGTTATACTCCGACTCCAGACGGAATTTCAGAACATCGAACTGAAGCGTTCCTACCGCTCCCACGATGATTTCCTCCATACCGGTCTGGTATTCCTGGAATATCTGGACAGCGCCCTCCTGTGCGATCTGGGTGATGCCCTTTACAAACTGCTTGCGTTTCATAGTGTCCACCTGGCGGACTCTTGCAAAATGTTCAGGTGCAAATGTGGGTATTCCCGCATATTCAAATCTGTCTTTGGACAGACAGATAGTATCTCCTATGGAGAAAATCCCCGGATCAAATATTCCGATAATATCACCTGCATATGCCTTATCAACAATGGTCCTTTCCTGCGCCATGATCTGCGTAGGCTGGGAAAGCTTTATATTTCTCTTTCCCTGTACATGCCAGGCTTCCATACCTGCCTCAAACTCTCCCGATACAATACGCATAAATGCAATACGGTCTCTGTGGGCTTTGTTCATATTGGCCTGTATTTTAAAAACAAAAGCGGAAAAAGGCTCTGTATAAGGATCTATAACACCTTTGTCAGACTGTCTTTTAAGAGGCGGTTCTGTCATCTCAAGGAAATGCTCAAGAAATGTCTCTACACCGAAATTGGTCAGGGCAGACCCGAAAAATACCGGTGTAAGCTTTCCTTTTCTTATGGTATCTATATCGAATCCACTTCCTGCGCCGTCTAAAAGTTCATTATCCTCATGAAGCTTTTCGGTAAAGTAGTCTCCTATAAGTTCTGCCATTTCAGGAGAATCTGCAGAAACTTTTTTTGTCTCTACTTCTTTCTGTCCGTTGGAAGCTGCGGTAAAGAGTGAAATCTCTTCTTCTTTTCTGTCATATATACCCTTGAATTCTTTTCCGGATCCTATAGGCCAATTCATGGGGTATGTCTCGATCCCCAGAATGCTTTCTATATTGTCTAACAGTTCGAAGGGGTCCATAGCCTGTCTGTCCATTTTATTTATAAATGTAAAGATTGGAATATGCCTCATAACACAGACCTTAAACAACTTTATTGTCTGTTTTTCCACACCCTTTGAAGCATCTATAACCATAACCGCCGAGTCAGCCGCCATGAGGGTTCTGTAGGTATCCTCAGAGAAATCTTCATGTCCGGGGGTATCCAGAATATTTATGCAATAATTGTCATACTCAAACTGCATAACCGATGAGGTGACTGAAATACCTCTTTGTTTTTCTATCTCCATCCAGTCTGATACGGCAGTTTTACCGGTTTTTCTGCCTTTGACCGATCCGGCAGTATTTATGGCTCCTCCGTAGAGAAGAAACTTTTCCGTAAGCGTGGTTTTACCGGCATCGGGATGGGATATTATGGCAAATGTACGTCTTCTTTTTATCTCTTTTTCTAAATCACTCATTTTAATTTACACAGATATATAGGTGTTTTTAACGCCAAAAGACAGGCATTATGACATGTTGTGCCATTCTGCCTGTCCATGGTGACACTTAAATCTGATTTCTCCTTTTCTGTCAAATTCCGTTCAATCCGAAATCATACTTTACTTCTGACTGTGCGTCAATCTTTCTGAATACATTAACTATGTGGTTCATCACTTCAGGGAAATAATCCTCCTGCGCATCAACGGTTACAATAGTTCCCTTTTCAATAAGCTGTGCATCATTTACGTAATCCAGCTTGCATATGTCCTGTATTACGCTGTTTTCAAGTTCCTTTGCTTCGACCTCATCCATGGGAGCTTCTTTCTTTTTATCATCTCCCACAACAACTGACTTTTTGTAAATGTCTTTACTGAACTTTACGCTGTAGCTTCTTTTCATGTGAACCTCCTTTTCGCGGCGCAACAGCACCGGCGCCGCTAAAAAACGGTTTAGGGGTTGTAATAAATATAGCATAAACTTAAAAAATATTCTACATAACATCAAATAAAAAACCGGACACCTCACAGCATCCGGTCTCTTTATGTCAGATTATATATTATCTGCTATTTCATCACAATGCTCACACTCGTAGTGGTCTAAAACCTCTTCGTCATAAGCTTCCTGATCCACTATTTCTTTTTCAATCTCTTCCACTCTCGGCCAGATTCCGGAAATAGCATTTTCTTCTATTTTATCGATCTCTCCGTTAGCTTCAGCCTCTGCATGAAGTCTGGCAGACGCCTCATTGTATTCTTCTTCGCTTGCTTTTTCACCATTTATATAAAAGTATTTTTCATATTTATCATAAACAGGAGAACCGTCTTCATCGTATCTTCCGGAGTAATGTCTTCCAAATGACAATGTTATGTCCCCATAGGAAGTACTACCTCCTCCTGATGACTCAAAGCCTGTTTCAACGTACTCTGTCTCTGTATGTGTCACAGCATCATGATGGAGTGTTTTATATACGGGCTTAAGTACATGCTCATGTTTATCTTCTTCCTGTGTGACAGAAGAAGGAACTGTTACTTCTTCTGCTTTTTCTGCTTCTTCTGCTTCTTCTGCTTCTTCTGCTTTTTTTTCTTCCCTGACTGAAGAGATTTCATGTTTTTCTTTCTCAGCATTCTCTTCTTCTTTCGAGAAATCTTCTATACCTGTAGTGCTCTGAACCTGCTTTTCTTCCGGAAACTGTACTGCCGGCTGATCCTGTGTATCGTGAACTTCATCCCGGGCATTATCTGCTTCAAAACTCTGCAGAACCGCTGCCGGCATCTGCTCTGTTATGTTTTTGTTTTCTTCTGAATGCTCATTCTTCATATATCCCTGTACATCTTTTTGTACTGCAGGAAGCTGCGGCTCTTCCGTCACTGCTACCAGTGCCCCTGAAAATGAAGGGATTATATCTGCTTTTTCAGCAGCACTTCCTTTTTCAGGAAGGATGCCTTTTACCATGGAATATATAAAATTGTTATCTGAACTTACAACATCTTTTACAGATGCGACTGCAGTATTTTTTCCTGTTCCTGTTACATTAGCAAATAACCCAAGCGCAATACAAGCGCCTACGCCTACCGGTATAAAAGCTCTCTTTTTCATGAATCTTCTCCTTTTTCTTTTTTCGCTTTCTTCTGCTTCCAGTGATTTCATTCCTGAATTACTATATTATACCGATGCTGTCTGATATAACTAACAGATCGGGAATACTATAACACTATTGGTAGATAATTTCAATATTTTTTTTAAAATTTTTTCTTCGAGGCTTAATGCTTGGGGTTGTTTGGCGGCGGTTCTTGATTCTTCTTCGAGTCACTATTCACAGGACCGCTCCAAACCATACCTCAGGCCAGCCGCTTACGCGTCTGTCGCCTCTTCGAGGCTAAAAGCCTGAGGTTGTTTGGGCGGTCTCTGTTCCACAGCCATAAATAAAAAAAAACCCGAATCACTCATGCGAGCATGGTGATTCGGGTTTTTTTCATTTATGCTGTGAATAGTGACTCTTGTTTATCACATCATCCCCATTCCGCCGCCTGCTGGCATGGGGGGTTCGGGTTCGGGGATGATCCCTACTGCCGCTTCTGTTGTGAGGAGTGTGGAGGCTACACTGGTTGCGTTCTGGAGGGCGCTTCTTGTTACCTTTACGGGATCAAGGATGCCTTCTTTTACCATGTCCACATATTTATCGTTCAGCGCATCATATCCGATGCCTGCCTTTGAGTTCTTTACTTCGTTTACGATCACGGATCCGTCAAGTCCCGCGTTTTCTGCGATCTGTGCAAGGGGAGCCTCGAGAGACTTGAGTACGATGAGCACGCCTGTCTTCTCGTCGCCATGTAAGCCTTCTGCAAGCTTAGCAACAGCCTTGCATGCATGGATGTAAGCGCTTCCGCCTCCGGCGATGATGCCTTCTGCAACTGCTGCCTTTGTTGAGTTAAGCGCATCTTCCATACGGAGTTTGCTTTCTTTCATCTCTGTCTCTGTTGCCGCGCCTACACGAATAACAGCTACGCCGCCTGCAAGCTTTGCAAGACGCTCCTGAAGCTTTTCTCTGTCAAAGTCAGATGTTGTCTCTTCGATCTGTCCCTTGATCTGGGCTACTCTGTTGCTGATATCAGCTTTCTTTCCTTCACCGTCTACGATAATGGTGTTTTCCTTCTGAACCTTAACAGACTTCGCACGTCCGAGCATTTCCATGGTTGTATCCTTAAGCTCAAGACCGAGGTCTGATGAAACAACCTGTCCGCCTGTAAGGATAGCTATATCCTGAAGCATCTCTTTTCTTCTGTCACCGTATCCGGGAGCCTTAACTCCTACCACTGAAAATGTTCCGCGAAGCTTATTTACGATAAGTGTTGTAAGAGCCTCGCCTTCGATATCCTCTGCGATGATGAGAAGCTGCTTGCCCGCCTGTACGATCTGCTCAAGAATGGGAAGGATGTCCTGGATATTTGAGATCTTCTTGTCTGTGATAAGGATGTAAGGATTGTCAAGATTTGCCTCCATCTTATCCATATCTGTAGCCATGTATGCGGAAACATATCCACGGTCAAACTGCATACCTTCAACAAGATCAAGCTCTGTCTTCATAGTCTTGGACTCTTCTATGGTGATAACGCCTTCGTTTGTCACCTTCTCCATAGCGTCTGCTACCATGATACCAACCTCTTCGTCAGAAGCTGAAATAGCTGCAACCTTAGCGATCTGATCCTTGCCCTTTACCTTTGAGCTCATCTTAAGGATAGCCTCTACAGCCGCCTCAGACGCCTTCTTCATACCCTTTCTGATGATGATGGGGTTTGCGCCTGCTGCGATGTTCTTCATTCCCTCACGTACCATAGCCTGTGCAAGAACCGTCGCTGTAGTAGTACCGTCACCGGCAACATCGTTTGTCTTTGTGGCAACCTCTCTTAAGAGCTGGGCGCCCATGTTCTCGAACTTGTCCTCAAGCTCGATCTCTTTAGCGATGCTCACACCGTCGTTTGTGATAAGGGGCGCGCCGTAGGACTTGTCAAGCACTACATTTCTTCCCTTAGGTCCGAGGGTTACGCGGACAGCATCTGCAAGCTTGTTCACACCCACCTCAAGTGACTTTCTGGCATCAAGGCCATACTTTAATTCTTTAGCCATTTATATAATCCTCCGAAAATATCATCTTAAAAATACATTGTTTAACAAAAAAGCATTATTTCTTAACGATCGCAAGAATATCAGACTGTCCTACGATAATGAAATCTTCATCATCTAGTGAAACCTCTGTACCTGCATATTTTGCATATATAACCTTGTCGCCCTTCTTAACCTGCATCTTAACTTCGTTTCCGTCTATGATGCCGCCGGGGCCTACAGCGATAACCTCGCCCTGTGAGGGCTTGTCCTTAGCCTCTCCGGGTAAGATAATGCCTGACTTGGTTGTTTCCTCTTCTTTGATCGCCTTTAAAACGACCTTATCTCCAAGGGGTGAAAGTGTCATAATAAAAATCCTCCTTAAAATCTTTGTTAGCACTCATTTTTATAGAGTGCTAACACGTTATGAAATAAATTATCACTTCTTATATAAAATGTCAATATGGTTTTTTCATATACGTATACATTTTATAAAGTATTAATATTTATCTGCCAACAGCTAAAAAAGTGTAAGCAATGAAAGTATTTTAGTTTTTAAATCATTTTACTTACAGCTCTTCCCTCGCATACGCAAACAGATACTGCTGTGCATATCCTCCGTACTCCCCGTATTTGTCCTTTGCAAATGCGGCAAGCTCAGGCTTGCTTTTTTCCTTTCCGCCGAAATATACCTGCTCAAGCACGCGCTTCATCCACACATCTATGGGAAACGCCTCTCTCTTCCCCAGAGAAAACAGCATAATACAGTTTGCCACCTTCGGCCCCACGCCTTTTATCTCACAGAGCTTTTTCTCACACTCATCAAGTTCCAGCCTTTTAAGTTCTTCTCCGGAGATCTCTCCTGACAACACCTTGCTTACTGCATCACACAGATAGGCGGCTCTGAATCCGGTCTTCTTCTCCTTAAAGTCAGCGGCGCAAACTCCCTCAAGTTCCCCGGGCTCCGGGAAGGAATATAGATCATCTCCTACTTTTCTGCCCCAGGTCGCAGAAATATCGGCAACCACCTTCTTTATCTGGGGTATGCGGTTATTCTGGGAGATAATGAAGGAAAGAAGTGTCTCAAAAAAATCCTGGTTCAAAAGTCTGATCCCGGCATTCTTCTCAACGATCTCACGAAGCTCAGGGTTTCTCTCAATTATAAAATCCTTTATCATCCCGTAATCCCTGTCAAGGTCAAAATACGGGATCCACAGCTTTTCAAAATCCTCCGCCTTTGTATCATAAAATGTAAATGTATCTCCATCCTGCGCCACGCGAAGCCCGCGTCCGAAAGCCGCAAGAGTGTATTCCGATCTGCTGTCGTCTTCTTCAGGCAAATCCTTCCGAATAAAATGAAAGCACTGACCACATTCAATGGTCTGTGCTAAGTTAAAATCCGGAATATCCGTAAGTATTATATTGTTGTCTCTATGTGTATATTTCATAACACCTCTCAAGTAAAACAGGCCCTATATTGTTTTACCATGAAATAACTTCATGCCCGTCTTCCGTAACAAGCACCTGTATTTCCCACTGTGCTGAAGGACTCCGGTCTCTGGTATACACGGTCCAGTTATCATTACTGTCGGTTACGACACCCTGACCACCCATATTTATCATAGGTTCAATAGTAAACATAAGTCCGGGAGCCAAAAGCATACCTGTACCTTTTCTTATTACATAGCTCACAAAGGGTTCTTCATGAAACTCCAGCCCAACTCCATGCCCGCCTATTTCCTTGACAACACTAAACCCGTTTTCATTTGCATGCCTGCTGATAACATCAGCTATATCACCAAGATATCCCCAGGGTTTTACTTTCTCCAGTCCCATCTCTACACATTCTTTGGTAACACGTACAAGTTTTTTCTTATCCTCGTCCACATCACCTATCTCAAACATACGGGATGAATCGCTGAAATATCCGTCCAGAATAGTAGAACAGTCTACATTAACTATATCTCCGTCTTTCAGTACTCTGTCAGCCGAAGGAATACCATGACATACTACTTCATTTATAGATGTACAAACACTTCTCGGAAAGCCGTTATAATTAAGGGGCGCCGGAACACCACCCCTTTTAACCGTTTCCTGATATACTATCTCATCTATCTCAAGAGTAGTCATACCGGGACCTATATGTTCTGCCACCGTGTCAAGTACAGCTACATTTATCTGTGCACTTTTCTTTATCATTTCCACCTGCTGTGGTGTTTTGATCAAATCTCTTCCGGGCACCTTAACATGCTTTTTCCTGTACATGTCTATTTTTTTATCAAATGCGGCATGACAATCTCTGTACATGTCGCCACTACCACACCAGCATTTTTCTTCAGGCTTCAATCTTCTCATGCCAACGCCCCCATTAACGCGGGAATCATCTGCTTCTTTCTCGAAACAACTCCGGGAAGGAATACACTATCCTCATCCTGTGCTTCTGTTTCAAACGCCTTTTTCATGATTTCAACACCGTCTTTGCCTCCGCATACAACAACAGATGATTCCTTGATGATATCGGTGATCATAAGAAAAGCATTATCCAGACACTTTTCTCTTATTATATCATCAATGACACCGGATATCTTTTTGTGTATATCTGGTATTCCGGCGCTGTCTACAGTGGTCGCCTGACCCACACCTATTTTTTTGCCTTCCATATCAAACTCTTTAAAATCCATATAGAAGATCTCTTCAGCAGTTTTTTTGCCCAACTCACTTCCTGCCTTGAACATATCCATGGCATAGCTTTCCATATCTACTTCTGCGATTTTAGCAAGCTCTCCTGCAGCTATCTTATCATGCCCTGTACATGTGGGAGATCTGAAAAGAAGTGTGTCGGAAATAATTGCAGAAAGAAGCAGACCTGCCGTACTTTTATCAGGTATGATACCTGCTTCCTTATACATCTGATAAAGGATCGTACATGTACAGCCCACCGGCTGAATACGTGCCATAAGAGGCTGCGGTGTAGTCATCCCTCCAAGTCTGTGATGATCTACTATTTCCAGAAGCTCAGCTGTTTCAATACCGTCAACTGCCTGCCCCTTCTCCTCGTGGTCCACCAGTATCATCTGCTTTTTACCTGCAGTCAGGAGATTGCCTTTCGACACAAGACCCACAAAATCTCCATTCTCATCTTCCACAGGAAAATATCTGTATCTGACCTGAGTCATGGGTTCAGTAATATCTTCTACATAATCATTTAACACAAAGGAAATAAGATCCTCTCTGTCTCTGTAAATGCTTTTAATAGGGATGCTCTGATTAATAAGTCTCACACAGCTAAAAGGATCATACTGGGTTTTAAGGATAATACAACCACTCTCCTTTGCTGCACTGATCACATCTCCGGATACATCAGATCCGTCACACACTACTATACATCCGGCCTTTGTCTCAATTGCATTTATATGGGAATCCTCCCTGTTTTCAAGGACAACAATATCACCCGGTTCTATAAGCTTTTGCATAAGCGCTTCATCGGCCGCCGAAATAAGAACCTTACCTTTGGAAAAATCTTTATCTAAATCTCCGGTAATAACCTCTGCCTCAAGAACCCCGGCTATATTTTTATACGGCGTACTTGCGTCTGACATCTGAAATCTATTGGAAACATCAAATACACTTCTCGACAGATCACCTATGGTTACGATCCCTTTGAGCTTTTTGTTTTCGACGATGGGAAGAGTGACCACATTATTCTCTCTCATTTTATTCCATGCATCTCTTACGGACATGTACTCATCCACACCGCTTATCTTATGGAACAAAACATCGCTCAGCTGCGGTCTTACATCCGTAATAAGCCCGGGGGCCTCTTCACCAAAATATGACAGAACAAACTCCGTTTCACCATTGAGTTCTCCCGCTCTTTTAGGTATGTAATCAACATCATCTCCCGATGATGCATTTTTAAGTCTTGCATAGCAAATAGCTGAACAAATAGAGTCCGTGTCCGGATTCTTATGACCTGTTATCCATATCTGTTTTTTATTCTCTGTCATTTTTATTCTCCCATGATTCATTACATATATTATCTTAAATACACAAATCTTTGACTGTCATCCCGGAGGAGCTTCTCCGGCCAACGCATTCAACTTCTTACGCAACTTTCCGTAAAAAATCAATGACAAGATAAATCCCGTCACCTCGGCGATAGGGATAGCCCACCACACATTGTCCACATTACCTGTCTGTGCCAAAAGATACGCACAAGGCAACAAAGCCACTCCCTGTCGTATTATCGTAACCAGAAGGGAATTAAACGGATTTCCTGCCGACTGGAAAATCGTAGAATTGATTATCTCCACACCGGCCAGCGGAAAACCGATAGCCATGATCCGCAAAGCAACCAAACCTATAGACGTTACACTTTCTGTAGCCGAGAACAATTGCAACAACTGCACTGCAAAAATCTCAAATACCACCGTGCATATGCCCATAAATACCAGCGCCGAAATGATGCCCACCCGGTAAGCCTTATGTATCCTGTCTATCTGCCGGCTTCCGTAGTTATATGAAAATATGGGAACCAGCCCGCTGTTAAGACCGAATATAGGCATGTATACGAAGCTTATAAGCTTAAAGAATATACCGTAGGCCGTTATGGCATCCTCCGAAAATCCCCGAAGGATCAGGTTCATTATAAATACCACGATGGACATGATGGCATTCAGTATCATGGAGGGCAGCCCTATCTTAAATATCTGGGCAACATCCTCTCCCACGGGCTTTATTATCCTGGCTATCCTAAGCTGTATGTCTTTATTGAATTTAACATTCAGGATAATAGATAAAACCCCTGCCGCTATCTGTCCTATTACCGTAGCTATGGCAGCTCCCCTCGCTCCCATGGCAGGCATTCCGAAATAACCGAAAATAAATATCGGATCAAGTATTATATTTATACCTGCACCTGTAGCCTGTGAGATCATAGAGAGTTTGGTATGTCCTGTGGACTGCAAAAGTCTCTCTCCTATAATTTCAATAAATATACCTATACCCAAAAACATAGCTACGGATAAATATTCTTCACCGTATTTAGCCACTTCAGGTATACCCGTCTGCATGGAAAAGAATGGCTTTATAATAAATATAGCTAATACCGCAAATGCTGCATAGCCTATAACTGAAAGACCTATTCCGGCACTCGCCACATCCCCTGCTCTGTCTCTCCTTCTCTCTCCCAAATGTCTGGCCACCAGAGCATTGGTTCCTACTCCCAGTCCTACTGCCAGGGATATCATAAGATTTTGAATAGGGAAAGCCAGCGACACCGCCTCTAAGGCATGGGTATTATATTGCCCTACAAATATAGAGTCCACCACATTGTACAGTGCCTGAACCATCATAGATATTATAATGGGAAGAGACATGTTAAATACCAGTCTTGTAACCGGCATGCTTCCCATTTTTTCAGATTCAATTTTTCCCGACATATATATCTTTTTTTACAAACTCCTTTTCTCCATAATAATATTTAGTCATCATCCAGTCTTCTGAAAAATTTAACGATCCAACTGTCCTTCTTTTTGCTCTTCTTTCTGTATTTAAAGATAAGTCTGTTTTCTATCTGAAGCACAAAAGCAAAAACAAAAACACCTATTATGGAAAGTATAACTGTCCACGTCATCATCCATCCGTTCAGTGTTACAAACCTGAAAGCCGGTTTTGCAACGATAAGCCCTCCGACACTAAAGAAGATACTTACACCTATTATAAATCTTCTGAAAGCATTCAGCGGCTGGGATATATGAATAACCATGACCACACCGATCACCAGCATAATTATCGAAGACATGGTAGCTGTTTCATCAAAACTCATTCCAAGCAGCGCACCTATACCGGTGGCAGCTTCCACCATGATAAATTCCGTCAACCCTGCTGGTATGGCTTTTAATATAACTTTCTGCAGGAAACGTCCTTTTATCAGTTCATTACTTGGCTGCATTGCCAGCAGAAATCCCGGGGCTCCCACCACACAGAAACTATAGAAAGACATCTGTGCCGGATAAATAGGATATGTATTACCTATTATCATGACAAATATGGCCGTCAATAAAGAGAACAAATTCTTTGTAAGAAACAAGGATGCTGTTCTTTGAATATTATTAACAACCTGACGGCCTTCCGCTACTACATTGGGCATTTTTGAAAAATCAGAATCAAGAAGAACCAGCTGTGAGATATTTTCCACAACCTCTGAAGCCTGCCCCATTGCTATACTGCAGTCAGCTGTCTTCAGCGCCAAAACGTCATTAACGCCGTCTCCCGTCATGGCCACCACCCGTCCCTGGGACTGGAGTGCCTGAACGATCTTCTTCTTCTGATCAGGTCGTACTCTTCCGAATACACTGTTTTTCTTAACTGCTTCAGCTATGTCTTCATCAGTCACCAGGTCGGAAGCATCCACCACATTTTCCGCCCCCTGTATACCGCATTTTTTTGCAACATGAGCCACCGTAGCGGGATTATCTCCGGAAACAACCTTTATATCTACATTCTGTTCCTGGAAATATTTCATGGTACGTCTGGCCGTTTTTCTCACCGGATTAGTAAGAAGCACTAACCCCATAGGTATAACAGGGCGCTCTAAAGGCTCTCCGTCTACTACCGGTCTGCTTCCGCTTCCAAGTCTTCCGAAAAGAAGCACACGGTTACCGACATTCATATATGACTCTATCTTGTCGGCACATTTTCCGTAATCCCCAAGCAATAGTTTTTCAGGTGCACCAAGCAAATAAGTGTCATCATCGAACTCTACAGCCGAATATTTTACTGCCGAAGTAAAAGGAATAACACGTACCGCTTCCCTTGAAGAGCCTTTACCGAAAACTTTTTTCAAGGTGTCTATAGTAGTATTGTCATTGGACATACAACTTACGAAATCCTGAAGATGATCAGACAAAGTCATTTCAGAGACCTCTCCGCCTTCACATTCATCCAGTGGTATCAGCGCCTCAAATGACATTACATTTTCAGTAAGGGTTCCTGTCTTGTCAAGACACAGGGTATCTACCCGGGCAAGCGTCTCAATACTTGCCATCTCATGTACAAGTACTTTTTTCATACCCAGGGAAGCTGTAGACGTCGCAAGTCTTATATTTGTAAGAAGATATAAGCCTTCCGGTATCATACCCACCAGCGCTGCGACAACAGCAGATATGGAACCAGCATAGCCCGATCCCAGGAAGGAATAATTCTGTATGTACATTATTATCCCAATGGGAATAAGTGCTATACCTATGATGCGCAGAAGTTTTGTCAAAGCCCGCATCATCTTCGTCTGTTTCTTCTCAGTCTGTCCCTTAGCCTCAAGAGCCAGCTTATTAATATATGACTCAAGTCCTACATTGGTAAGCTCTGCCCTGCACTCACCGGAAACAACAAAGCTTCCGGAAAGCAGCTCATCCCCCTCTAACTTTCTTATTTCGTCTGATTCGCCTGTAACAAGAGATTCATTAACCTTCATTTCTCCCGATACAACTTTGGCATCAGCACCTATCTGATTGCCCGAGGTAAATACACAAAGATCACCTTTTACAAGTTTGTTTGTAGGTATGACCCTTTGCTTTCCGTTTCTGATCACCGTGGTTTTTGGAGAATTAAGCATGGTAAGCTTATCCAAAACCCTTTTTGCCTGCAGCTCCTGCACTATACCTATGATGGTATTTATTACCACAACTATCATAAAAGTAAGGTCTGCAAATGCACCGGCCGTCATAAGAAGTATGGCAAAAAATATGAAAATGAAGTTAAAGAAGGTGAAAATATTATCTTTTACGATCTGCCCAACGGTCTTTGACTGGTTATCCACAGATACATTGGAATGTCCCTGTGCAGCCAGTCTTGCCGCTTCTTTCTCGGAAAGACCCATTTGCGGATCAGTCATGAAATAATATACCCCCATAAAAAAACAACATAAATAAACTAAACTTAATGATAGTAACATATTTTTTTGATTCTGACAAATCTTACCATTAAAATGGGATGTAAACAAAAAAACAGACCGCCATCCGTAAGGACAACGGTCTGAAGAAGTTGCTACTACAATATATACTGTCTAACACTTGTCTTCCACAATTATCTTTCAGTCATACCATAGCGATGCTTTTCGATGTCAGATTATGATCGGTCGATCATGACATCTTTGTTACGTTAACAGCCTGAGGACCTTTTGCTCCGTCAGCTACTTCAAACTCAACACTTGCTCCCTCATCAATAGTCTTGAAGCCTTCCATGTTGAGACCTGTGAAATGAACGAAAATGTCATTTCCCTGCTCATCGCTGATAAAGCCATAACCCTTTTGGTTATTAAACCACTTAACAGTACCTTTCATTATAAATAAATCCTCCAAACGTAAATATATCTTGTGCACATCGCACTGCCACAATTTTATCACAATTTGATGATCCGTGTCAATTTAATTTAAAGGAACTTTTAAGAGATACAATCCTGTTAAATACAGGTTCTTTCAGCTTCGAATCCTGTATATCGCTGACAAAGTATCCATTTCTTACAAACTGGAACCTTTCACCGGGCTGTATCTCATTTACATACGGTTCAAACAAAGCATTTTCCACGATCTGAAGAGAGTTGGGATTGACATTAAGATTGCCCTCTTCATCATATACTCCCTTCTCTTCGTCTACTATATTTTCATATAACCTGACGGGAGCTTTTACAGCATGCTGAGCACTTACCCAGTGTATGGTTCCCTTGACCTTTCTTTCAGTACTGTTACCGCCTCTGGTAGCCGGATCGTATTCACAGTGTATAACGCTGATATTTCCACTTTCATCTTTTTCGAATCCCGTGCATTTTACAAAATACGCATTCATGAGTCGAACTTCATTTCCCGGAAAAAGTCTGAAATACTTTTTGGGAGGATCTTCCATAAAATCCTCTCTCTCTATGTATATCTCTTTCGAAAAAGGAACGCTTCTTTCTCCCAGTTCGGGATTTTCTGTGTTGTTGGGTACAGTAAGCATCTCTGTCCCGCCCTCGGGATAATTGTCTATGACAACTTTGACAGGATCAAGAACAGCCATAATCCTTTTTGCAGACAATTTAAGATCTTCCCTGACGCAATACTCAAGCATAGGAAACTCAACTTCACCCTGTGCTTTGGTCACACCTACAAGCTCCACAAATTTCCTGATGGATTCGGGAGTATACCCTCTTCGTCTCAAACCGCTTATAGATACAAGTCTGGGATCGTTCCACCCGTCTACTATCCCGTCTTCCACAAGCTTTTTAATATATCTCTTTCCCGTGACTACATTCTTAAGATAAAGCTTTGCAAACTCAATCTGCTGAGGCGGATGTTCAAATCCCACATTTTCCACAACCCAATCATAAAGAGGTCTGTGATCCTCAAACTCCAGTGTACACAACGAATGAGTAATACCCTCAAAAGCATCCTCCAGAGGATGAGCCAGATCGTACATAGGATAAATACACCATTTATCTCCTGTCCTGTGATGACTTAAATGTGCAATACGGTAAATAACCGGATCTCTCATATTTATATTGGGAGCTGCCATATCTATCTTTGCTCTCAGAACCCTGGCCCCGTCTTCGTACACACCGTTTTTCATTTCCTCAAAAAGCTTTAGGTTTTCTTCTATACTTCTGTTTCTGTAGGGGCTTTCTTTTCCCGGTTCCGTCAGTGTGCCTCTGTATTCACGGATCTCATCTGCCGTCAGGTCACAAACAAACGCCTTTCCTTTTTTAATAAGGGTAACGGCAGCCTCGTACATCTTTTCAAAGTAATCCGATGCATAAAGAATATCACCATCCCACTTTGCACCGAGCCACTTTACATCTTCTATAATAGAGTTGGCGAATTCTTCTTTTTCTTTTCCGGGATTGGTATCGTCAAATCGCATATTAAAACGACCGCCATATTCCTGTGCTATTCCGTAATTTAAAAGAATAGACTTTGCATGGCCTATATGAAGATAACCATTGGGCTCCGGAGGAAATCGTGTAACTATGGACGACACCTTCCCCTGTTCCAGATCATTATCTATAATCTGCTCTATAAAATTTTTCGACTCTTTTACTTCCGCAACGGAGTTATCATTAAGTGTATCTGCTGTATTTTCTTTATCCATATTCGTTATTCCTTATGTACAATTTGTAAATTTATCATTCACCGGATTTTTGCTCAGTTTCTTTTTTCTTAAGACCGTCTCTCATTTTCGCCAGGTCATCAAGTGAGAATTCATATTTCTCATTACAAAACTGACATTTTGTTTCCACCGGCTTATCTTCATCTATAAGACTTTGGATCTCATCTGCCCCAAGACTGAGCATGGCATTTATCACTTTGGTTCTTGAACAGTCACATTTGTATCTTGTCTCAATCTTTTCAAGTATTTTATAAGGCTTTCCTTTGAAGATACGCTCCAGGATATCTTCAGGTGTCTCTCCCTTATCCAGAAGTTCAGATACAGATGTTATACTTTGAACATTTGCCTCAACCATACCCACGGTCTCATCCGTCGCCTCGGGCATCATCTGTACGATAAATCCCCCCGCACCTTTAGCTGTATTATCCTTTTCCATGAGAACCCCAAGGCCGACAGCTGACGGAGTCTGCTCACTTGTTGCAAAATAATAAGTCAGATCATCACCGATCTCACTTGTAACAAGTATGGTATCACCTATATACGGCTCTTTAAGTCCCAGATCCTTTGTTACTGAAAGAACACCTATACCCAGTGCACCGGCTACATCTATACGACCGTCCTTAAGCGGAAGCATCACCTGAGGATTGCCCACAAATCCTTTTACATTTCCTTTTGGGTCTGCTGTCACAGTAAGCTGACCTATAGGTCCGTTCCCCTTTATCCTGACAGTCAGAAGATCCTTGTCATTTTTCATCATTGTTCCCATCATTGCTCCGGCAGTAAAAAGCCTTCCCGATGCAACGATGGCTACAGGACTCATTTCATGACGTCTTGCCGCCTCATTTACCATATCTTTTGTAGTAGCCACAAAGGCTCTTGCCTGACCGTCTTCTGTTATTGCCTTAATAATATAATCGCTCATATCTCCTCTTTCTAATGTAACTTATTGTGTTTTTATATAAATATTTCAGGGTTTACTTTTTGAAACCTGATGCTTTCATGGCAGCCATAAGAAGATGTTCCGCCAAAATAGTTGTAGTAACATTTCCCACCCCACCGGGAACCGGGGTTATCAAAGACGCCTTATCCGCCACCATATCGTAATCAACATCTCCACACATATGGCCGCGCTCATCATTGTTTATCCCTACATCTACAACGATAGTTCCCTCTGACACATAAGTGTCATCCACCATCTTAGCGCATCCAACCGCTGCCACAATAATATCCGAGTTCTGACAGACTTTCTTTAAATCTTTTGTGGATGAATGACAAATTGTAACCGTTGCATTTTCCCTAAGCAAGAGCATAGATACCGGTTTGCCTATAACTATGCTGCGTCCCAGTACGGTTACGTTCTTCCCCTCCAACTCCACTCCTGCCACTTTGAGCATACGTACAACTGCCATGGCAGTACACGGGGCAAAGCCGTCAGTTTCTCCGGCATAAACCTTTGCCTGGTTTATAAAATTCAACCCGTCAAGATCCTTTTCCGGTTTCATGATCTCTACCGCCTTTTTTTCATCTATGTGAGGAGGCAGAGGTGCAAACAAAAGTATTCCGTCTATGTGATCGTTTTCATTTATCACCTTAAACTCTCTTCTAAAATCCGAATCCGGAATATCCGCCGGAAATGTAAAAATTTCCGTATCCATACCCAGGGCTTTTATTTTTTTTACCGCACTGTTTTCGTAATATATATCATCAGCGCGCTCTCCCACACGAACTATTCCAAGACACGGAACCCTGCCGGGATAAAAGGGGGATTCCATATAATCTTTCAGGTCGTTTTTTATTTTTTTGCATAATTCTTCCGCCACTATCCGTCCGGTCAGATCCGCCATAACACCCATCCTTTCTGAAGTTTATCTGTCTATTAGTATCTGACTGCTGAAATAACCTCGCTCATTACCCATCTGCAGATAGCAGAACTTTCTTCTTTTAACTCATCCGCCTCCATGTTTAACTGCGCAGCTTTTTTTCTGTCTTTCATCATTTTTGTATTTATATACACATTTAAAGCAGCACTGTCTACTGCAGCCTTACACAGGCTTATCCCTACTCCCACATCACTGACTGCAAGCCTGCTTCCTATGTGTGACAGTTTTTCAAGAAGATCCATGACCATGATAATATCGTCCATCAATATAAGAGGTGTCTTTGCAGCCTCTAAAAGAAGTTTTTCCAGCACCTCGTCTCTATGTCTGCCCTCCTCTTCAGTGTCTTTCGGCAATGAGTAAGCCTCTGCCAGAGGCAGGAAAACTTCTGCATCCGCTTTCATTCCATCAAGGAGTTTGATCCTATACTCCTCCAGTCTGGGTATGATCAAATCCAATTCAGGCTGTGTCTTTTCGTACTTTTTCTTTCCGGTAGTAAGACTGCAGACCATGCTTCCAAGAGCCGCCCCCAATGCGGCAACCAGAGCACTGACTCCTCCGCCGCCGGGTATGGGTTCTGAGGACGCAAGGATCCCGGCAAACTCCTCAACCGTCATTTTATTCATATCCGGAATGTTTTTTTCCATAATATACCTCCCCTTCAGGATACAGATTTTCTCATTGTACCACAAAATATATTTTAATGGTCATCAATACTTTGCCAGATATTCATCCAACTCCCACTGGGTCACCCTTGTACGATACTCATCCCACTCTTTGAGCTTTGCCTCAGTATATTTTGTCACTACATGTTCACCGAGCGCTTCACAAAGAACTTTGTCTTTTTTAAGGAAGCGAACGGAATCTATAAGTCTGTTGGGCAGAATACGTACATTGGCTGCCTCTCTTTCTTCGGCAGTCATTTCAAAAATATTGCAATCCACGCTTTCCTCTACCTCAAGTTTATTCTTTATGCCATCCAGACCTGCTGCAAGACAAACCGCCAACGCCAGATGAGGAGTTGCACTTGGATCAGGATTTCTCAACTCAACTCTGGTAGACTGTCCTCTTGCACAGGGAATTCTTATAAGAGGACTTCTGTTGGTTGCAGACCAGGCTACATATACCGGAGCCTCATATCCCGGAACCAGTCTTTTGTAAGAATTTACCAACGGATTCAGTATGGCAGACATCCCTTCTGCATGCTTCATAAGACCGGCTATAAAATGATATGCTTCTTTAGACAGTCCTGACGGATCCTTATCGTCAGCAAAAATATTTTTTCCGTTTTTATCTGCCAGAGAAATATTTATATGCATACCCGATCCGGCTATTCCTGTAATCGGCTTGGGCATAAATGTAGCATAAAGACCGTTCTTTTTCGCTATAGTTTTTACCGCGAGCTTAAAAGTCATAATATTGTCGGCAGCGGAAACAGCTTCGTCATATTTAAAGTCTATCTCATGCTGGGCAGGTGCCACCTCGTGATGTGAAGCTTCTATCTCAAAACCCATATCCTCAAGAGTGAGAACCATTTCCTGACGGACTGACTCGCCGGGATCTGTGGGACCCAGTTCGAAATAGCTTCCATGATCATCTGATTCAGTCGTCGGTCTTCCGTGTTCGTCAAGATTAAAAAGGAAAAACTCACACTCCGGACCCACATTCATGGTATATCCCATATCTTCAGCTTCTGCGCAAACCTTCTTTAAAACATTTCTGGGATCCCCCATAAACGGTTCTCCCTCTGCCGTATATACATCACATATCAACCGGGCAGCTTTGCCCTGTTCCTGATTCCACGGAAATATGACAAATGTGTCATAGTCAGGATAAAGATACATGTCAGACTCTTCGATACGAACAAAACCTTCTACTGATGAACCGTCAAACATACATTTATTGTCCAGAGCTTTTTCCAATTGATCAGAAGTAATAGCAACATTTTTAAGCACACCGAAAATATCCCCGAACTGGAGTCTGATAAACTTTACATCCTCTTCTTTAACGATACGTATAATATCTTCTCTTGTATACTTTTTTTCAGACATCGTAATTCTCCTTAAATCTCATTTCACTATTTCTCATTATACCTGTATTTTACCTTTTCGAAAATACCTTATATTATTATTTTAATAATTTTTGTGACATATTTATTATTAACTGTTCTAAAACACGGTATATCAACCACTTGTAGATTTATCGGTAATATAGTAAAATACAGAAATATGAATTAATAATAGAGAATCAGAATAATGGGGGGGGCTTGTTTTGAAGCATTACCTGCTTTTTTGCGGAATAATCTGTCCTGTAGTATTTATACCCGGTTGCGGTATTTTTTCATCCCAAACAGACACAACTGAATATACAAGTGCAGATCCATATATCAGTGATGAAACAAAAGAAAAAGCAACACCTGAAGAAACATCCGGTGTTGTTGATCCTTCATCAAAAGATGAGCCGGAAATAAAACTGACCGGTACTTATCTGGGTATTAAAGACTATGGATATGTAAATAAAGATAATGTTGATGATTTCGGATACCGTTTCGACACAGACGGAAATGAGACCGTTTATAAAATTGCCGATAGCGCGTCCAACGGCTTTTATTTACAAAATCAGCTCAAGGAAGGTTACACATACGACATAAGTGCCAAAAACGGATTTTTGAACAGTGTAAAACAAAAGGCTACAGACAAAGATATTCAGATCGATACACTTGTTAATGGCATACCGGGGGAAAAGACCCTTAAAAATTTCTTAACCACTGCACTTATGCCCGTTGGAAAAGCTCTGTATATTTACGGCGGAGGATGGAACTGGCAGGATGACGGAGCCTCTGATCAAACAAGAAGCATCGGCATATCTGAAGACTGGATTAAATTTTTTTCTTCCAAAGACGCAAAATACACATATAAAGATAAAGACGGAAAAGCTGAAAATGTTGATGCTTCCACAAGTTTTTATCCCTACGGCGGTTTTAACGAGTATTATTATGCCGGCCTTGACTGTTCAGGATATCTGGGATGGTCACTTTACAATACCTTTGAAACAGAAAACGGAAAAGAAGGGTATGTATTTCCCTCCACGGAAAACTCAAAAAGACTTGCAGACCGTGGTTGGGGCAGTTTCAGACGTATTGTGCCTGATACATGGCATCGCGACAATGATTCTGTTCATCCCGGAGACATTATAAGTATTAAAGGCCATGTATGGATATCCCTGGGCACATGTAAGGACGGAAGCGTAATAATGGCCCACTCTTCCCCTTCCGTGAGTCGTGAAGGCCAGCCCGGTGGCGGTGTTCAGTTGGCTGCCCTGGGTGATAACAGTGAATGTAAAGCTTATCATATTGCCAAAGAATATATGTCTAAATATTATCCCGAATGGTATTTGCGCTACGAAGCAGATCTGAAAAAGCCCGAGGTTTATTTTGACTTTAGCGACGAAAGAGCCGGTATTTTTTCATGGCATACAGACGGTCAGAACGGTGGTCTTACCGATCCGGACGGCATAAAGGAAATGGATCCGGAAAAACTGCTTCATTTA
Source organism: uncultured Clostridia bacterium (assembly GCA_946626755.1). Classification (GTDB taxonomy): domain Bacteria; phylum Bacillota; class Clostridia; order Lachnospirales; family Lachnospiraceae; genus UBA4285. Next base: position 28,688 of record CAMOUW010000001.1, on the reverse strand, counting down.
CTTTACGGCGAAAAATCCGCCGGTAAACACTTTAAACATAAAAAGCACTCATAAATATAAACAGCCCTGCCGTATATCCGCCGGAATCCCGGACAAATATCAACAGGGCTGTTTTTTATATTTTAGCAGAAAGCCTTTCCTTCATTTCTTCCTCACCGATAATGTGAATAATGCTCCACAAGTCGGGTGTATTGGCCCGTCCGGTAATGGCAATGCGTACCACCTCTGCCACGTCAGATGTTTCCCCTTTGAAGTTACCGGGGTTTTCTTTGTATACTTTTCTATCCGTAGCAAATCCGTTATTTTGTGCTATTTCTTTGATTTTTTCAAACCATACCTGATTGTCATCTTCATAATCAAAACGACTGAGATAATCCTCAAGGATAGCTTTTACATCTTCCGGTGTCTGTTTAAATTCATCTTCTCCATCTCCCGGTGATTCAAAAAATATAGACACAAATTCCAATGCCTGCTTTGCATTGATCAAATCTTTTCTTCTGCGCTTCTGACCAACTCCCATACACAGTCTCAAAACAGAAAGCATCTTTTCCTTATCCGCAAAATACACAGCATGCTTTTCCGGAGCAAACTCCTTTGCCCAGTTTTCGATAAATTCATAAACCGCTCCTTCATCCAGCATGGACAACTCGTCCTTGCATATACTTTCAAGTTTATCCATATCGAAAAGAGCCCCTGAATTATTCATCTTTTTAACCGAAAAAGGAAACTCTTCAGGTAAGGCTTCCGGATTATTTCTGTGCCATTCTTCAAAGTTCGAATTAAGCAGTGTCATTAGATATATTTTTATACAATGAGGATGGTAGCCTTCCTCCCTGTAAAAAGAAAGACTCATCTCCGGATCGCTTCTTTTGGAAAGCTTTCTCTTTCCCCCTGTCTCCGGATCTATCTTCATCATATGTGCTGTATGGGCATATTTGGGAAGCTTAAATCCCAAAGCATTGAAAAGCTCTACGTGTGTAGGAACAGAAGCAAGCCACTCGCCACCCCTGAGCACAAGTGTCGTCCGCATGAGATGATCATCCACAGCATGAGCAAAATGATACGTAGGTATACCATCCTTTTTTAAAATAACCACATCGTGGATGTTTTCCGGCAGATTCACCTCTCCCTTTATCTCGTCCTTAAAAGTAAACTCTTTGTCCGGAGAGCCCTGGGATCTGAGCCGGAGAACATATGGCTTACCCATAGAAATCGCCTCTTTTATCTCATCAAGGCTTTTTTCTCTCCATACAGCATATCTGCCATAGTAGCCGGTCAGTTCCTTTTTCTCCTCCTGCTCTTTTCTGATAGCCTCCAGTTCATCTTCTTCACAAAAACAGGGATATGCAAGCCCCTTCTCCACCAGCTCTTTTGCAAAAGTATGATAGATCTCTTTTCTCTCGCTCTGGGTATAGGGACCATATATACCTGACCCCTGTCCCAGACCTTCTCCCTCATCAAACTCTATACCGAAATACTTAAGAGAATCTATGACCAGTTCAACAGCGCCCTCTACTTTTCTTTTGGCATCTGTATCTTCTATACGAAGAAAAAACACCCCTTCTTTAGTATGAGCGATGCGCTCATCAGCCAAAGCACTGTACAGATTTCCCAGATGCATAAATCCCGTAGGTGAGGGGGCAAGCCTGGTGACCTCAGACTTATTACCCAGCTTCCTGTACGGATACATCTCTTCATATTCTTCTCTTGTTTTAAGCTCTTCTTCTCCAAACAGGAGTTCTGCAAGTTCTATATTTTCATTTTCTGTCATGATTCGAAATTTCTCCCCAGTTCAAATGCTTTTTTATTTATCTCTGTAAATTTGGCAGGTACGATCTCCTCTATTGCCTCGATCCATTTATCTTCCGGTATATCGAAATAATGAGACAACCTCCCGATAAGAACTACATTTACAGCTTTAGCAGACCCTGCTTCCTTTGCAAGGGTAAGGCAATCCATAACATCTACCGCAGCTCCTGAAGCTTTAAGTTTATCTTCCAATTCTTTCGGATACTCTTTGGCTCCTATGATAACGGGCATTGGATCTATCTGCTGAGTATTGGTCACTATATGACCGTCCGGCTTTAAGTATCTCAGCCATCTTGCCGCCTCAAGTATCTCAAAGGAAACGATAAAATCCGCTTCTCCCTCATCTATAACCGGAGAAGCTACCTTCTCTCCAAATCTCACATAAGTCACTACGCTTCCGCCTCTCTGACTCATGCCATGCACCTCGGAAACCTTTACATCAAAGCCCTCTTTTAAAAGAAGGTGCCCAAGAAGCTTGCTGGCAAGAAGAGAGCCCTGACCACCCACTCCGACGATCATTATATTTCCTGATTTCATGGTTTATTCTCCCTTCTTTTCAATTCTTTCAAATGAATCAAAATGACACAATTGCATACACACATCACACCCCACGCAAAGGGTCTTATCCACGCAGGCTTTGCCTTCCTTCATGGAAATGGCAGGGCATCCTATACGCATACATGCTCCGCATCCGGTACATTTATCGGTATTTACTGTTAACGGAGTATTGTGCTTGACATACTTAAGCAAGGCACATGGTCTTCTGGCTATAATAACCGAAGGTTCCTCCGCTGCCAGTTCCTCTTTGAGCACACGGTCAAACTCATCCAGATCGTAAGGATCTGTCACAACAACCCTGTCTATCCCCATGGCTCTGCATAAAGCCTCAAGATCAATCTTTCCTGCAGGATCACCCTTTATATTGTATCCTGTAGTGGGATTTTGCTGATGACCTGTCATGCCTGTTATGGAGTTATCCAAAATGATCACCGTTGAATTTGACTGATTGTAAGCTATATTGGCAAGTCCTGTCATACCTGAGTGCATAAATGTAGAATCGCCTATGATACCGACTGACTTTCCTTCTCCATCTGCACCCATGGCTTTATTAAAGCCGTGTACCGCCGATACTGACGCTCCCATACATAAGGTCATATCCATAGCAGACAGTGGTGCTACAGCGCCAAGGGTATAACATCCGATATCTCCCATTACAACGCATTTGTTTTTGGCAAGGGTATAGAATACTCCTCTGTGCGGACATCCTGCGCACATAATTGGAGGACGTACTGGTATTTCATCATCAAGTGACTTGCCTGTATCTATATCTTTTCCCATAGCGGCGGCTATGAGATTTTGCGAAAACTCTCCGCAGACAGGCAAAAGATTTTTACCTTCACATTTTATCCCCAGTGATTTTACGTGCTCTTCAATTATGGGATCCATTTCCTCAACAACTATGAGACGCTCTACTTGCGATGCAAATTCTCTGATAAGTTTGTCCGGAAGTGGATTTACCATACCGAGCTTTAAAATGGAAATACTGTCTCCAAAAACCTCTTTCACATACTGATATGAAGTAGATGAGGTGATGATTCCAATTTCCTTCCCGCCTTCTTCTATTTTATTGATACCTGAGGTTTCAGACCACACCTTGAGATTGTTAGTACGTTCCTCTATGATAGGATGTCTTTTAATAGCATTCCCGGGCATCATTACATTCTTGGCTATGTTTTTTTCATAAGCTTTCCGGGGGGGACAGGCTCTCTGAGAAGTCTCAACCACAGACTGGGAATGGGCTATCCTGGTGCACATTTTAACAAGCACCGGAGTGTCGAACTCTTCCGATAATTCGTAAGCCAGTTTCACATATTCAAGAGTCTCCGCAGAATCAGAGGGTTCCAGCATAGGCACTTTGGCAGCTATGGCATGATGTCTGGAATCCTGTTCATTCTGTGATGAGTGCATCCCGGGATCGTCTGCAACACCGATGACTATACCGGCATGAACACCTGTATATGACATAGTATACAAAGGATCTGCCGCCACATTAAGTCCAACATGCTTCATACCGCAAAATGAGCGCACGCCTCCAAGAGACGCACCAAAAGTAACCTCCATAGCCACCTTTTCATTGGGTGCCCATTCGCAATAAATCTCATCATACTTTGCCGCTTCTTCTGTTATCTCAGTACTGGGTGTTCCAGGGTAACTGGAAACCACACAGCATCCGGCCTCGTACAAACCTCTCGCAAAGGCTTTGTTTCCTAACATCAACTGTTTCATATGCAATTCTCCGTTTCTTTAGACAACAAAAATTCTTTCTCACGATTTTACCATAAAAATGAACTTAAAGAAAGAAGATAGTACAGCGTTTATTAATTAACCACACAAAAAAAGAACACCGTATATCCAATCAAAACATACGATCGTAACGGTGTCCTCATTCTATACTTTTCACTTATATCATCATCGCTTTCCTACACATTTGGAGCAGGGAATATAACCCCTCTCCAAGAGCTCATCCAAGCTTCCTGCGATGTCTTCCAGGTTCGCCTTACCTATTTTACCGATATCTCCGCAGCCCTTCACATGGAACTTTTTCGTGCGGGCATTAGCAACCCACATATCCACATAAGGTACTTCTGCCTCCTCTTTGGGAGCCCGACCTGCTTCCGCAACCTTTGTTTTAGAAGGTTTGGGTGATACCCTTTTGCTACGTGCTGTACTTTCAACGGAATTTTTACGTGCAGGTTTTTTCTTTGACGTCTTTTTTGCGCCGGCAGCTTTACTTGCGGATCTGCGATGTATCACAGGCTCTTCATCGAAGATGTTCTCTTCTTCAAACACCTCTTCACGCCTGGCTCGCTCTGCTACAGCCTTCGCTCTTGCTTCATAAACAGAACTTCTCTCCTCTTCCGCTTTTTTCTTGAGGTAAATGAGCCCGGCAAGTCCGATGGCTCCTATAAGTCCCGCAATAACAACCGGAGCACCCGGTATAAGCGCTGTTTTGCACAATTCCCTTCCTGCTAGTCTTAAAATCCTGTGATGTCTGAAAAACATAGCCCTTCCTCCTGATCATGTCATTTTGGATACACCTAGTAATATATATATTATACACCATTCAGCCCCAAAATAAACCCGTTTTTTATCTGATCAGCCAAAGGAAAAAGTATGCCACATAACCTCCCAGCAGGGCGATTCCCTGCCATCTCACGAGTTTTTTGTTCTTCAGACAAAATACAAGCAACAATACACTTGCTCCTATAGCCACCAGGGTATCTACCCTAAAGGAAGGTGCGAAAGGTATATCAGTTATCAATCCGGAAATACCAATAACAAACAGTATATTGAACAAATTACTGCCGACAATATTTCCTATGGCGATATCTGCATTCCCCTTTCTTGCTGCCGTCACTGATGTAAACAACTCCGGAAGTGACGTACCGAGAGCCACTACTGTCAGACCTATAAATCTGTCACTGACGCCAAATCCCTTGGCTATCTCTGTAGCCGCATTCACGGTCACCTGACTTCCGAAAATTATCAGTGCAATACCTATTCCCGTAAGCAGCAATGCTATAGGAAGCTTACGCTCCTTCACCGGTGCTTCGTCCCCCCCCGATACATCTCCGGACTTCGCCAGTCTGAAAAGATATATCATATACACGACGAAAAGACCAATGATGATCAAAGCGTCTATCCTGCTTATAGATCCGTCAAGACCCAAAAGCAGAAGTATTACCGTAACTGCTATCATAAACGGCATCTCGTATTTAACAGTGGATTTACCCACTGCAATAGTCACTATAGTAGCCGTCACACCAAGGATTATAAAAATATTGAGAATATTACTCCCAACAATATTTCCTATGGTGATATCGGCACTTCCCCCCGCCGCCGCCGCAATACTTACTGCCGCCTCCGGTGCACTTGTGCCCATAGCTACAATAGTAAGACCGATGACGAGCTGTGGTATCCCAAACTTCCTGGCAATACCCACTGCCCCGTCTACAAAAAAATCCGCTCCTTTGATGAGCATGGCAAATCCCAGTGCAAGTAAAAGCCATTGAATAACCATGGTGTTATAACCTCTCTGATAATTATACTCATACTTCAAGGAATGTGCAGGCACTTTGGTATGTCCCGTTTCTTTGTACTGTCATTGCTTTACTACGGATGAGCTCCTGTTTGTGTGATCCTGTAAATATAACAAAATCTGAAGGTGCCGACCGTAACAAAAAAGCGAGACCAGTGCCGCACTTTACAGTTACGACACAAAGTCTCGCTTCTCATTCATCCGACCGGGCTCAAAGCCGCGCTGACGACCGGACGAACACGGAAAACCTCCGTGCAAGCTACTCCCTTTATGCAAAAAAAATTATAACAAGCGATTTGCATGATGTCAAGTATTTTTTTAATTGTTTTTCAAAAAATTTTCAGCTTGCCTGACTTGTCTCTGTAGCAGCTGTTTCTTCAAGCGCTGCCGTCTCTTCAGCCTCTTTTATAACATCTGCAGGCACCTCAATCTTATCAATCTCATTGTACTTGTCGTATGTAGTCTCTACATTAAACTCATCAATAGCAAGTTCAATATTTTCGATACCGGTATTACCCGCCATGGACTCCTTCAGAATCGTCTCCATATATGACTTAGCGTCCATATATGCCTTGGCAGGAAGAAGGCTGTCCTTGTATACATAAATCTCTGCATCAGCACTTGCTTTTGAGAAATCCAAAGCGGATACATTTTCAGCATTTTCTCCCGAACCGTACATACTACTGAATACTTCCTGGAAAACTTCACCGGGAATGGTTCCTGTAATCTTGTATGCATCCTTGCCGTTTATCTGAACAGTTTCATTGCTGAGCTCAGCCTTTATCTTTCCGTCGGCAATCTGATTAAAGAGATCAAGATTGTTAAGAGACTCAAAGTCTATAGCGGTCTCTGTTTCATTCTTCGTCCATTTTGCTTCTTCTTCTCCTGTGATAGGATTGTTTGTCTTGGAGTATGTTACATACTTGCCATCCTCAGCCACAAGACCATAAGCCTCATTTGTCATCTTATAATCCGTACCAAGCATTTTCATTTCCATATCCATCGTGATATGAGAATTTTTGCTTTCAAGTACGCTTTCTCCCTGGATCTTGCTTACAACAGACATATCCATACTCTGCCCTTCAGCTTTTACTCCGTATTTCATGTTAACTCCGCCATCCAAAGCGTAAGACTTAACATTCTTCATGTTCTCAGAAGCACTTTTTGCAATGCTCTCTACAGTTACGTCTCCCTGTGCAGTTGTAACTGCCGTAGCATCAGTAACCTCTGTAACAGCTTCTGTAGCTGTCTTTTTTACATCGCCGCCTGCATTTCCGCCACATCCTGCAAGAACACCTGCTGCCATAACGGCTGCTGCACCAAATGCAACAAACATGCTCTTTTTCTTCATAATGATTGTACCTCCCATTTTTACCCGTTGTTATAAAAAAAGTACTGTATAAATGCTACATGATGTACAAACGAGCGATAATCAAAACAAAACAGTACTTTTAACTACTTCTTCATTGTATAATAAAATCCGTCTATTAGACAAGGCTAACAATCAAAATGTCAGTCAGCATAATATATATAATCTTTTTTCCTTGCTCCGGGTTCAGGCTTTTCTCCATCGGGATATCCCAATGCCAGATGACCTATGCCCTCAAGGTCTTTTCCTTCAATACCTATTGCTCTGAGCAGATTCTTTCCTTCCTCTGTTTCAAATTCCTCTTTTGCCCTGTGTATCCAACAGCTTGCAATACCTATATCCTCAGCCGCCAACATCATATTGGCCATAACAATACTACCGTCATAAACATAAGTCGGTACACTCTTCTCTGCCAGTACAACGAGAATAACAGGAGCCCCGAAAAAAGGATCAAAATCCTCCTTGCCCAGTATTTTTGCATTCATTTGGGTAAGTTTTCTTTTTACATAATTGTTTGTCACACAAACAATTGTAGGAGACTGCAGCCCTCTTCCGCTGGCCGCCCAGGTTCCTGCCTCAATGATCATATCTACTGCTTCTTCCGGAACCATATCCGGTTTAAACTTTCTCCAGCTTCTCCTGTTTTTTATTATATCAAGTGTCTCACCCATAATTTTTCTCCTCACTATGCAGTTATTACTGTTCCGGTTTTTCCTTCTATTGCGGGCTTTGCGCTCTCAAGAGATGAAATAAGCGCTTTTCCTTTCGGATTCTTTTCTATAAACGAAATACAAGCCTCCACCTTGGGCAGCATACTTCCCGGAGCAAATTGTCCCTGAGACATATACTCTTTTGCTTCGGACAAACTCATCTCATCAACCTCACACTGGGTTTCTTTATTGTAATCAAGACACACCTTGTCCACGGCTGTAAGGATCATAAGAACATCTGCTTCCAACTCGGTAGCCAGCAGGGCCGCAGATTTATCTTTGTCGATCACCGCCATAACCCCGCTGTATCCGTCCTGGGTTTCAATGATCGGAATGCCTCCGCCCCCTACTGTTATAACAACATTGCCGTTTTCAGTAAGAGTTTTCACTGTTTCAATTTCTACTATTTTTCGCGGATCAGGAGAAGCTATAACCTGACGATAACCTCTTCCCGCATCTTCCATAAATGTGGCTCCGCTTTCGGCAGCTAAACGATCCGCCTCCTCTTTGCTGTAAAATCTTCCCACCGGCTTTGTGGGATTCTTAAATGCCGGATCGGTTTTATCTACAATGACCTGAGATATAACCGTCGCCACATTTTTTTCTATTTTTCTAAGACGCAGTTCCCTTCCTATCGCCTGCTGCAAATGATACCCTATGTACCCTTGAGACATCGCGCCACATTCAGGATATGGCATTCCGGGTATTTTCTCATCCTGATTGGCCGCTATGGACATAGCCAAATGTATCATTCCCACTTGCGGTCCGTTTCCATGTACAACAATAACCTCATTTCCTGATTCTATAAGGTCTGCTATAGACCTGGATGTACTTTTTACAAGCTCCAGCTGCTTTTGAGGGGTGTTTCCCAGTGCATTTCCGCCAAGTGCAAGAACAATCCTACTCATCCTTTGCCTCCCTTCATGTTTTCATTTTATATATTATATATTTTTCATACCGCTTTGAAAAGACCGGTCAGTTTATGAATCCCCCGTCCGATACAAGTACCTGTCCTGTAATAAACGAAGCCTCGTCAGAAGCCAAAAAACAAATAGCATTTGCTATATCTTCAGGCGTTCCAAGTCTCCCAATGGGCGTTTCCTTTGCCAGCTCATCCAGCACCTCCTGTCCCAGGACCTGTACCATGTCAGTATTTATTACTCCCGGTGCCACACAATTTACTCTTATACCGCTGGGGGCCACCTCTTTTGCAAGAGCTCTTGTCAGCCCTATGAGGGCATGCTTGGTACAGCAATACGTCACTTCACAGCTTGCCCCATGCATTCCCCATATTGAAGAAACATTTACTATAACCCCTTTTTTTCTCTTTATCATATCGGGCAAGACAGCTTGAATAGTGTTTCTGGCACCATTTAGATTGACATTAAAGTATCTCTCCCACATCTCATCTGTTACATCCTGAAAAAGAGCCATACCGGCTACTCCGGCATTATTGACTATAAGATCTATTATACCAAACTTATTTTCAACTTCCTTTACCATAGCCCCCACTCCGGCTTTGTCAGAAACATCCGCCTGAAATGTCATGGCATTGAATCCCTTTTCACATAAATCTTTTGCAAGAGCATTTGCCAGATCATCTCTTTCTATATAATTTATACATACATTGTAACCACTCTGTGCCAGCTTTATCGCTGTCGCTCTTCCTATCCCCCTTGAAGAGCCTGTGATCAATGCCGTTTTATTCATAATTATGTACTCCTTTTTTATGTTCGGTATTAAATCTGCTATATCAACTTTGCCAAAACGCTTACATTTTACGCTGAATACTAAAGCGTTTACCGTCCGTCTTTACGGCACCTTCGGAACAGACCAGAGCGCACAGATGACATCCCACACATTTTTTACCGTTCATGATGACAATCCTGTCTTCATTCATGGACAGTGCCTGATGACCGCCGTCCATGCAGGATATCACGCATCTGCCGCAACCTGTGCATTTTTTTCTGTCAAAAACAGGAAAAACGACCGTATCGCGTTCCAATACATCTGTCGTATCACTGACATAAGCAAGAGCCCGTCCGCGAATATCATCTATCCTGTCAAAGCCTTTGCCTGCCATATACCGGTCCAGCCCGGTTATAAGATCATCTATTATACGGTAACCGTATTTCATCACAGCCGTGGTCACCTGCACGCTTCCTGCTCCGAGCAGTATAAATTCAAGAGCATCCCTCCAGGTCTCTATGCCCCCCATTGCGCTGATATGCGCAGACGAAAGCTTCTTATCATGACCCAGCTCGGAAATAAATCTGAGTGCAACGGGCTTTACCGCATTGCCGCTGTAACCTCCTACCGCCGACATTCCTTTAACATCCGGAGATGATACAAAAGTGTCCGCATCCACTCCCATTACACTCTTTATGGTATTTATCGCCGCCAGACCGTCCGCCCCGCCTCTGATCGCCGCCTCTGCCGCATCTTTCATGCTTGCCACGTTTGGGGTTAGCTTTACAAAAACCGGTATGGAGCACCCTTTTTTTGCTGCAGCACAAAATCTTTCACATAACTCAGGCACCTGGCCTATATCCGCCCCCAGCCCGCCGTCAGCCATGTTTGGACAGGAAAAATTCAGTTCAACCGCATCAGCGCCGTTTTCCTCACAAATACGCGCCAGATCACCCCATTCCTTTTCATTTTGCCCCATAATGGATACTATAACCGCTTTTTGCGGATAGTTTTCTTTCAAATGACGGATGTCTTCCATATTTTCATCCACGCTTTTATCTGACAGCTGCTCTATATTTTTAAATCCTATAAAACTGCCTGTATCCCCCGGAACAGCTCCGAATCTGGGAGACGCTTCATGTATATCAAATGAACAGACTGTTTTAAAAACCGCGCCTGCCCACCCGGCTTCAAAAGCGCGGGCACACATATCATAATTACTTGCCACAACGGATGATGACAGGAGAAACGGATTATCCAACGATATGCCGCACATATCGGTTTTAAGTCTGTTTTCATTTTTCTGCACAGAGTTTACATCAGGCTTCACCTCATGGTAAAGTCTTTGCATAAGACGTTTAACAGGGATCTCTCCCGGACGGACACAACTACTTTCACAGGGAGCGCTGCAATCCGTACACGGATCGTCTGAAGGCAAAAGAGATGCTGCGCTTTCCTCATTGTCAAACCATATGCTTCTGAGAAGTCCTGCCGGATTCAGCTTTTGACAGACCGCAGAGCAGGGCGCCTCATTACACAGCACACAGTTGATCATATCTTTTCTTTTTATCTTCCTTTCGGTCATTAATTAATCTCCCATTCCCTGCCGATCCTAAAAGCCCTTTCCAGATCTTTTTGAAACTGTGTTTCATTCATTTCTCTTTTGTGCTCTTCGCTAAATGACCCCATTTCATATTTGGAGTAATCACTTACCTGAAGGGTGTCGTAACTTGGGAATATTTCCGTTTTTCCTTTTAGAAATCTAAATGGAGCCGCCTGCTGATCCATTATGGATTTATAGTTTTTTGTGTACATTTCTTCATTTACGTTCATTGTCAGGAAGATGCCTACATTTGTCTTCCCCTCATAGTTGCTGGAATAGTCATTGTAAGACAAAGGCGGGAAACAGACTCTTTCCAGAAAGTTTCGAAACATTCCCGTTGGTTCACTGAAATATATAGGACTTCCTATAAAGAGCCTTTCAGAATCGTATACACTTTCTATTACCGGCATAAGCATATCCTTCCAGTAACACTTGCAGGGTGTGGTCATTCCTTTTCTTTTACAAATCATGCAACTCCTGCATCCTGTAAAAACCAGATCATATAGCTGGACAAATTCTGTCTCTATCCCGGCAGACTCACTTCCTTCCTTTACTGCATTCAAAAGCTTTGCCGTATTCCAGTTCTTTCTGGGACCTGCATTAACTATAACTGTTTTCATGATTTTTCCTCCAAAAGCATTTTTCTTTATTCTTATTTTTTTCTTTGCCTTTGATTATACACCATATCCGTTTTAATTCAAAAAGCTGTGATGCGATCCCGCACCACAGCTTCAGTAACTTTATGGAAAAATCTGCCCGTATTTTTTTCCTTTTTTCAGATTGTCCGATACATTTTGAACTAACGTCTTTTTTTATTCGGTAAACAAAGCCGTAGAATAATACCTGTCACCGCTGTCGGGAAGAATAGCCACTATGGTCTTATCCTTGTTTTCAGGTCTTTTTGCCAGCTCTATGGCACCAAACAATGCGGCTCCGGAGGATATACCTACCGAAATGCCCTCTTTCTTTGCCAGAAGCTTTGCTGTCTCGAATGCATTTTCACCGGGGCACTTAAACACCTCGTCGTAAATATCAGTATTGAGCACCTTCGGCACGAATCCGGCGCCTATTCCCTGTATCTTGTGTGGTCCCGGTGTTCCTCCTGAAAGCACGGGAGATTCGGCAGGCTCAAGAGCCACCACCTTTATATCGGGATTTTGTTCCTTCAAATACTCGCCGGTTCCCGTAACGGTCCCGCCCGTTCCTACTCCTGCTATAAATATATCCACCTTACCGTCGGTATCCCTCCAGATCTCAGGTCCTGTAGTAGCTTTGTGATAAGCAGGGTTTGCAGGATTGTCAAACTGCCCGGGAATAAATCCTCCGGGAATCTCCTTTGCAAGCTCATCTGCCTTTTCTATAGCTCCCTTCATACCCTTTGCGCCTTCCGTAAGCACTATCTCTGCGCCGTAAGACTTTAAGATATTACGTCTTTCTACACTCATGGTCTCCGGCATGGTAAATATGGCGCGGTATCCTTTTGCCGCAGCTATTGCTGCAAGACCTATGCCCGTATTTCCGCTGGTTGGCTCTATGATCACGGAGCCTTCTTTAAGAAGTCCTTTGCTTTCCGCATCATCTATCATGGCTTTGGCAACCCTGTCCTTTACGCTTCCTGCAGGGTTGAGATATTCAAGCTTCACAAGGACCTTCGCCTCAAGTCCCAGATCGTTTTCTATATTTGCAACCTCCACAAGGGGGGTGTTTCCTATCAATCCTAATGTTCCTTTGTAAATACCTGACATAACAACTCCTTTCTATGTAATTTTTCAATTAACGTTTACGGAAGATATTACTCAAATCTCCCCAAAAACACTTCATAAGTCACAAGATCAGTAGTAAAAAAAATATCTTCGTACCCTTCGTCAGACCCAGGGTAAAGTCATCAACTTATATCACACCGCCGCAAATCCGCTTTCAAGATCCGCTATTATATCATCTATGTGTTCCGTGCCTATGGAAAGGCGTATGGTATTCTCCCTGATACCCTGGTCTGCCAGTTCCTCCGCATTCAGTTGCGAGTGGGTGGTGGATGCGGGATGTATCACAAGACTCTTCACGTCCGCCACATTTGCAAGCAGGGAAACGATCTTCAGGTTATCGATAAACTTCCAGGCTTCTTCTCTTCCCCCCTTTATCTCAAATGTAAATATGGAACCGCCGCCCTTTGTAAAGTACTTCTCATACAAGTCGTGATCGGGATGATCCGGAAGAGACGGATGATTTACATGAACCACTTTGGGATGATCCTTTAAAAACTCCACCACCTTCTTTGTGTTTTGGGCGTGCCTCTCAAGACGCAGGGAAAGGGTTTCCACTCCCTGCAAAAGCAAAAATGCATTGAAGGGAGAAATGCTGGCCCCGGTATCCCTAAGAAGAATGGCGCGGATATATGTGACAAACGCCGCCGGTCCGGCTGCCTCTGTAAATGAAACGCCGTGATAGCTGGGATTGGGCTCGGAGATCTCAGGATACTTGCCGGCTGCGCCCCAGTCAAACTTTCCTGACTCAACTATAATACCCCCAAGGGTGGTGCCGTGTCCACCGATAAATTTTGTAGCGGAATGAACCACTATATCTGCTCCGTGCTCAAAGGGCTTTATAAGATAAGGGGTTCCAAATGTGTTGTCTATAACCACCGGAATGCCATGCCTGTGAGCAAGACCTGCCACTGCATCTATATCAGGGATATCACTGTTGGGATTTCCCAAAGTCTCAAGAAATACCGCTTTTGTATTCTCCGTGATGGCAGCTTCAACTTCCTTAAGGTTATGAATATCCACAAAGGTGGTCTTTATACCGTACAAAGGCAGAGTATGGGCAAGAAGATTGTAAGTTCCGCCGTAAATTGTCTTCTGCGCCACTATATGACCGCCGTTTGCTGCCAGCGCCTGTATAGTGTAGGTAATGGCAGCTGCCCCTGAAGCAAGAGCAAGTGCCGCACTTCCCCCCTCAAGGGCGGCTATCCTTTTTTCCAGCACATCCTGTGTGGAATTTGTCAGTCGTCCGTAGATATTTCCCGCATCTGCCAGTCCGAACCTGTCGGCTGCGTGCTTACTGTCATGAAAAACATAAGATGCCGTCTGATAAATAGGTACTGCTCTTGCGTCTGTTGCCGGGTCAGCCTCTTCCTGACCCACATGTAACTGTAATGTCTCAAATCTGTAATCGCTCATAATCGGTCTCCTTTTGATATGAATTTTTAAAATTTATAGTTATCTTAATATATTTTTCTTAATATCCGGCAGTTTCAACAAAACCGGCATCAGACAGCAGGATATTACAATACCGGAACCGCCCTGTATAATATTCATGGGAATCTCTGCAACGGCGCCATCGCCATACAATACCGATTCAAATACAAAATATCCGATCGTAAGAACCAGGGTGGCGACAAAACCAGCCACGATCAAGCATGGTATGAACTTTTTGCCCCGGGAGCTGAGTTTTTTAAATACAATAGTTATCACTATTGCACAGGATGCCTTAACGGCAAATGTAACCGGTGCATATACAACGTATCCGGAAAAAACATCTGCAAGTGCAGATCCCGCTCCGGCAGCAATTACGCCGTAAAATCCGCCGGGAAATATCCCTGCAAGAAAAACAAATGCATCACCGAAATGTATATACCCCTGCGTAGCAGGAACCGGTATTTTTATCAGCATTGTAGCCGTACATGTAAGTGCAGCAAACACAGCGGACATGGTAAGCTTAGAAGCTTTGGTCAATTATCCTCACCTCCCTTCACGATTAATAATATTTATGAATCTTATTGTGACGGAATGTTTTTATTTTGTAAAATATATAAATATTATTATCTGTGATAACCTGTACTTATAACAAAAAACAGTTAATCTCCTGTAAGGAAACAAAAAAGGACCTCCCCGAAAGGAGAGATCCCATGATCAAAACCTAATCACACTCTTTACTCTTGTATTTCAACAGTTCATCAACATAAGCCTTTCCGTATTCAGACATTACGCTGCCCTTTCTTGTTATATACCCTATCAAAAGAGGATCCTGTTCTTTTAATTTTATAGCTACCAGCCCTTTTAATATAACATTTTCACCGGAAAGCATTCCCGAGCCAATGGAATACCCCCCAAGCTCGGCTATGATCTCCATGGACGTAGCCCTGTCATCAGAACGCACCATTTTGTCAAAATCATAATCCGCCATGGCTTCTTCCGTCAGGTAAAGATTGCTTTCATCACTCTGGTCAAATGAAACACAGGTATAGCCCTTTAGCTCTTCTATGGAAATCTCCTTCCTTCCTGCCAGTTCATGATCTTTCCAAACATATATATAAGTCTCGCAAACCATGAGAGGAGTAAAAACAAGCCGGTAATCCTTAAAAAGCTTTTTATACAACGATTCGTTAGCCCCTGAAAATGATATTACCCCCACCTCGCTTTTAAGATCCCTTACGTCCGAAAGAACCTCAGCGGTCTTCGTCTCGTGGATGTTGAATATAAACTTATCCGGATCAGTATTTTTTATGACCTCTGTAAATGCCTTGATGGCAAAATTGTAATGCTGTGTAGAAACAGAAAACCGCTCCTTGTCACTATCCCGGGAAAGATATCTGTCCTCCAGTATCTCATACTGTGCTACAGCCTTTTTTGCATAGGTGATAAATTCCCTTCCGGCATCCGTAAGGGATATACCCTTATTGTTCCTCTCAAAAAGTATAATGCCTGTCTCCTCTTCAATCTCCTTTATACCGGCTGATAAGGCAGGCTGTGATACAAACAGTCTTGCCGCCGCTTCACGCATGGATTTTGATGATGCAAGCTCAAGTATGTATTTCAGTTTAGTGATATTCATTATATATCCTCTGATTTAAAAGTCTATCTGACCAGTTCATTAAGATAATATTTATTATTTACATGATTTTTATATTAACATTTCTGATTTTTTTTGTATACAAATTACTCCGTCATATTTTATATATTTGATAGTCGTCCGGGTTAAACATTTCATTTTCCTATGCTACTGTTACTCATGGCGGTTTTCATTTCTTTTACATACTCACCCACTTTTTCAGGTGCATTTATCCCGTTTTCTTCAATTATTTTTATTATAGCCGATCCGACTATGGCACCATCTGACGCCCCGGACATTTCCCCTGCCTGCCGGGGAGTTTTTATTCCAAACCCCACCGCACAAGGTATATCCGTATTTTCACGTACAATTTTAACAATAGATTTTATGTCTGTTGTTATTTCACTTCTTGTACCGGTAACTCCCAGGCTTGACACAATATATAAAAAACCTTCAGCTTCTTTTGCTATCATGGCAATCCTTTTGTCAGAAGTAGGCGCTACAAGCGAAATCAAATCTATCCCGTATTTCTTGCATACCGGATGAAACTCTTCTTTTTCTTCAAAAGGCAGATCAGGTAAGATCAACCCATCTATGCCCTCTTCTTTACATTTTGCAATAAATCTTTCCGCTCCGTAAGAAAAAACAATATTGGAATATGTCATAAATACAAAAGGGACATTTATCTCTTTTCTGAGCTCATTTACTGTTTCAAAACAAATATCTGTTGTTATCCCTCCTTCAAGTGCAACAGCATTTGCCTTTTGTATCACCGGGCCTTCTGCCACAGGATCCGAAAAAGGTATTCCGAATTCGATTAAATCCGCCCCGTTCTTCACTGCCGCCCTGACACATTCTTTTGTGGTTTCAATATCCGGAAATCCGCACGTAATAAATGCAACAAATGCCTTCCCGTTCTCAAATGCTCTTTTTATTCTGCTCATATCAATTCTCCCCTGTATTTAGCCACAGATGCACAGTCCTTATCACCACGACCCGAAAGAGTCACAACAATTAACTTATCTTTAGCCATTTTAGGTGCCAGCTTAACAGCGTATGCTATGGCATGGGCAGATTCAATAGCCGGTATGATACCCTCCGTTCCCGATAAGTATTCAAATGCTTCTACAGCCTCTTCATCGGTTACAGCCACATATTCTGCCCTGCCTTTATCATAAAGATCCGCATGTTCAGGCCCCACTCCGGGATAATCCAGACCTGCAGATATGGAGTACACCGGTGCTATTTGCCCGAATCCGTCCTGACAAAAATAAGATTTCATACCATGAAAAATCCCGGGTTTACCTGTGGAAATCGTAGCAGCTGTCTCAAAGGTATTTATACCTCTCCCTGCAGCTTCACATCCTATAAGACTAACACTTTCATCATCTATAAAATGATAGAAGCTTCCTATTGCATTGGAACCTCCTCCCACACAGGCCATAACCACATCCGGCAATCTTCCTTCTTTCTCTAAAATCTGTAATTTAATCTCTCTTGAAATAACAGACTGGAAATCCCTTACCATGGTAGGAAAAGGATGCGGTCCCATAACTGACCCCAGGCAATAATGAGTATCATCTATTCTTTTGGTCCACTCTCTCATAGCCTCGGAAACAGCGTCTTTAAGGGTAGCTGTTCCTGTCCTTACAGGAACAACCTCTGCTCCCAAAAGCTTCATGCGATATACGTTTAGCGCCTGTCTCTTTGTATCTTCCTCTCCCATAAAAATGACGCATTCCATCCCCATAAGTGCTGGTGCCGTAGCTGTAGCCACACCATGCTGTCCGGCACCTGTCTCTGCTATAAGCCTTGTCTTTCCCATTTTTTTTGCTAACAGAGCCTGACCAAGGACATTGTTTATTTTATGAGATCCCGTATGATTAAGATCTTCTCTTTTTAAATATATTTTTGCACCGCCCAGATCATCCGTCATCTTTTCTGCAAAATATAAAAGCGACGGCCTTCCTGCATATTCATTAAACAAGCTTGATAATTCCTCAGAAAATTTATTATTGTTTTTATAATGTTCATAAGCTTCTTCCAGCTCATTTACAGCATTCATAAGCGTTTCCGGGATGTACTGTCCGCCATGTATCCCGAATCTCCCCTTTTTGTTACTCATTTCCGGTCTCCTTTTCATTGCTTAAGCTTTTTAGTTTATTAAGTGTCTCCATTGCCTTCCCTGAATCAATCAGTTCCGCCGCCATTTTTACTCCCTCTTTCATAGACTCTGTCTTTCCGCCTATATATAGTGTGGCACCGGCATTTAACAGCACAACATTTCTTTTATACCACTTATCTCCGTTTAATATACTAAGAGTGATATCTGCGTTTTCTTCGGGAGTACCTCCTTTAAGATTGTCCTTTGAACAACGTTTAAATCCAAAATCTTCAGGCTTTATTTTATATGTTCTGTACCACCCGTCCTTTAGTTCACAAATAACCGTTTCTGATGACAGTGATATTTCATCCATTTTATCTGTTCCATATACTACCATACCCCGTTTCACCCCCAGTTCAGAAAGAACCTGGGCTATAGGCTCCACAAGACACTCATCATATACCCCGAGAAGCTGCATGGATGGTCTGGCGGGATTCGTCAGAGGCCCCAATACATTAAATACAGTACGTACTCCCAGCTCTTTTCGTATTTCTCCTACCGTTTTTATGGATGAATGGTATCTGGGAGCAAAAAAGAAGCACATTCCCACTTCTTTGAGAAGCTTTATACACATCTCGGGACTCTGGTCTATATTTACCCCCAATGCTTCCAGGCAATCTGCTGTTCCGCTTTTTGAAGAAGATGCACGATTTCCGTGTTTTGCGATCTTAACACCTCCGGAAGCGGCAATAATAGCAGCAGTTGTGGAAATATTGAAACTTCCTGCATAATCTCCTCCTGTTCCGACTATATCCATGACATCCATCCCCGTATCCACAGGCTTTGCTTTTTCTCTCATTGCCGCGGCACATCCCGCAATCTCATCTATAGTCTCAACTCTTGCACTTTTAGCTGAAAGAGCCGCCAGAAAAGCTGCATTTTGAGTAGCTGTTGTATTACCTGACATTATCTCCTTCATAACCGTATATGCTTCATCATAAGTCAGATCTTCTTTACTGACTATCTTTATTATCGCCTCTTTTATCATAGTATCACCAGCTCCTTGTCATTCTTTAAAAAAATTATCAAGTATTTTTTTCCCATCAGGAGTCATGATCGATTCCGGATGAAACTGTACTCCATATACAGGATATGACTTATGCATAACCGCCATTATCTCACCATCATCGTCTTCCCCTACAACCTTAAGCACTTCGGGAATTGTTTCTTTTTTTGCAACCAGTGAATGATACCTGGCCACCTTAATTTTTTCTGAAAGCCCTTTAAATAACAGACTGTTTTGGTCTATATAAATTTCTGACTGCTTTCCGTGCATAAGTTTTTTGGCATACACTATCTCAGCGCCATAAGCCTCGCATATAGCCTGATGACCAAGACACACTCCAAGTATGGGAACCTCTTTACCGGCCTTTTTTATCAAATCTGTAATGCATCCAGCACCCTCCGGACGTCCCGGGCCGGGTGATATTACTATATGATCCGGGGACATTTTTAATATTTCTTCAGGCGTCATTTCATCATTCCTGATCACTTTTATATCGGGGTTTATTTCACCTATATACTGATACAGATTGAAAGAAAAACTGTCGTAGTTGTCTATTAACAGTATCATGCCATCACCTCCTCTCTTTTTTCCAGTGCATAAAGAGATGCTTTTGCTTTATTCATACACTCGTCATACTCTTTTAGCGGATCTGAATCTGCCACGATCCCCGCACCGCTCCTTACAAATACTTTACCATTCTTTTTGTATACCATTCGTATCGCTATACACGTGTCCATATTGCCCGTAAAATCAATGTATCCTATTGCACCGCCGTATATCCCCCTTTTCCCCTGTTCCAGTTCTCCTATGATCTGACAGGCTTTAAGCTTTGGTGCTCCGGAAAGTGTCCCTGCAGGAAGTACTGCCTCGATCGCATCCAAGGCATCTTTTTCTTGTCTTATTTCTCCTCTTACTGTAGATCCGATGTGCATTACGTGGGAAAAACGCACTACATCACGCAATTTTTCCACCTCTACCGTACCGAATTTGCTGACTCTTCCCAGATCGTTACGTCCCAGATCCACCAGCATATTATGCTCTGCCAGTTCTTTTTCGTCAGACAGCAATTCTTTTTCCAGACGAATATCATCGGCTTTATCTTTGCCCCGAGGTCTCGTCCCTGCAAGAGGAAATGTATGCAGCACTCCATTTTCCAGCTTTACAAGAGTTTCCGGAGAAGCTCCGCACACCTCCACATCAGTACCGGAAAAATAAAACATATATGGTGAAGGATTAATGGTTCTCAGTACACGGTATGTATCCAGCAGACTCCCCTCAAAGGGAGCGGATAATCTGTTGGAAAGTACCACCTGGAAGATATCTCCCTCGTATATATGCCTTTTGGCCTTTTCTACCATTTCATAGAATTCTTTCCTTTCAAAAAGCGGTTTTATTTCTCCCGTAAGTCTTCCGGGCTCTTCAGCTTTTTTCTTACCGTTTTTCAGAAGTTTTATTATCCCAAGAATTTCCTCTGATGCATTTCGGTATTCTTCTTCTATATCAGTTAAAGAAATATTTACGATTATTACCAGTTTCTGTCTTACATGATCAAATGCTATGACCTTATCAAAAAGCATCAGATCCAGATCCTTAAAATTGTCCAGGTCTTTTATATTTGTTTTTAGTTGAGGCTCACTATAACTCAGGTATTCGTAAGAAAAATATCCCACCAGTCCTCCCGTGAAGGGTGGTAATGTCTCTATACGCGGACTTTTGTAACCTCCCAGCATCTCTCTGATGTACTTTGCCGGATCCGTTGTTTCCGAAGTGTCATTATCTGTGTAAAGAATTCCGGATTCAGCGCTGATGCAGGTTTTGGGGTTATATCCCAAAAATGTATATCGTCCCCATCTGTCGTCGGATTTTGCAGATTCCAATAAATATACATGTTCTGAAATGTTTTTCAGTACACGCAATGCCTCTATAGGTGTTATAAAATCCGAAAGTATTTCGCAGCTTACCGGAAAAATATTGTATTTTCCCCCGGATGAATATTCTTTAATCTTTTCAGGTGACGGCGTAATGTTCATAAGTGCCTCCTTTTTTTGTGATAGTATCATTTGTTATAAAGAACTTTGTTCTTCTGCCATGAAACAAATGCAACAAAAAAGTCCCTGACAGAAAAAATTCTGTCAAGGACGAATATATATACACAATCCGCGGTGCCACCTTGATTCACGAAAATGACTTCATGCTCTTGCGGGATACCATCATATCCCCGGCAACTAACGTATGCCTCACGTCACGTATACTCGGATTTTTTTTCCTTTCCCCATGCCCTCAGCGGGCCATATAAGGATAATGTAAAACATATCCACGCATCCCTCATACCACCCGGCTCTCACTATCCCGGACTCGCTGCGGAGGTCCTGACCCCCGGCGATAAAATACTTTTTCTTCCGCTTCATCGGTTTAGATATTAAGTTTGTACTACAGTCTACAACCTTATATACATATTGTCAAGTTTTTTTATTTCTTGTAGTTTTTGTATCCTGTCTCCTGCAGTTTTTCATCCTTTGCCTGGACTTCCAACTTCATTTCCTCCGAAAAAGCTTTTAATTTTTCCAGAAGCTTCGGATCCGACATGGCAAGCATTTTGGCCGCAAGGATAGCTGCATTCTTGCCTCCGTTTAATGCTACAGTAGCCACGGGAATACCGGGCGGCATCTGAAGTATTGAGTACACCGCATCCTCCCCGCTCAGTGCATCATTATACATAGGAATACCAATAACAGGCATGGGGAAAATAGCCGCACACATACCCGGCAAATGAGCTGCCATACCCGCACCTGCTATAATAACTTTAAATCCTTTTTCTTCAGCAGTCTTTGCATATTCAAAAAACACATCCGGCTCCCTGTGAGCGGAAATAATCCTCATATCATAGGATATGCCCATCTGATCAAGAAAATCTGCCGCTTTGGACATAACCGGCATATCCGAATCACTTCCCATAACTATACCAACCTGTGCCATAACATTCTCCTTTTAATATTTATTATCAAAAAATCATCCATTGGTTTCAAAGGCTTCATTTAACAGCTCCGTACCGGGAAGTACAAATCTTCCCGAACGTATAATCTCAGTCTCTTCGCCATCATCTCCTATTGCGGACAGACTCCCTATCTCCTCATATGGTATCGTAATATCAGTATGACAGTTAAAATACGCCTTGCCCGGATCTGTTTTCCTCAGTACGGACACTTCATTATCTTTGGCGATTATCTCTCTGCCGTTTTGATTAAATACTCTTACATCTTCTCCATGGGAATAACATGTATCACCCAGAGCAAAATGAGGTCCTGTCTTTTCGGCTATAAGAATAGGCATAAGATGTTCTATATTATATTTCCTCGCCATCATATAGGCCACGGTATTGGTTCCGATGGCAAATTCTCCCATAGGCAGCGTGTCGTGATCAAAAAGTACGTTTTTCTTAAAATACTCCCTGCCTTTTTTATCATCATCAAAATTGGAGCAGGAATATCCGCTTACAAATCCGTCTTTAAATTCAACCTTAAGATCTTTATATTCAAATCCTGACAGAAATACCCGGCTTACATTTAATAATCCTGTTGTCCCCTCCAGGCGCGGCGATGTAAATACTTCCCCCAAAGGAATATTAACATCTGCCACACAATTCTCGAAATTCTCCTGAGTCGACGGATCCTGCGGTCTGAACAGGTTTATTGTGAGATATGTCTCATTTTCTCCGGCACCTACTATAATTACACTTCTTGACCTGTTAAGTACATCTATCATTTTTTGCTGTATATTCATATAAATGTCGCTGTCAAGGGTGTTTAGCTTTACAGTTTCTGCAAATATTTCTTTAAAATCCTCACCTATATCAGGCGTGGGGTATGCAATAATAGTAAATGACCTTTCTTCGCCTTTTACGTATTCATTTGCTATGGAGGCCGCTTCTGCCATAAATGATGTCCCCAGTCTGATCTGCGCATCCGCCGGCGTGAGCACAAACTTTGATTCCTTGTAATCAAACGGCACTTCACCAAAGGTCTCCATTACGGCAGGGCCTCCGTACACATCTGCCTCTGCAGCGTATTTTTCATAAGCTTTTCGGACTGCTTTCAGTTTTTTATCTTTAAGCTTTTCATCCATGAAAAACAGGGCGTCTCTGGCATGATCATAATCAGCCTGATAATTTGCCACCGCCCCATGAAAACCGTTTCTTTTAGAGCTTTGGCGTATCACTGCACTTCTTGGTGTTCTGTAAAGAGCCGTTTCAAGTCCTAAAGCCTTAAACGCCTCTATCTCGGCCTTTACAAGGCGCTCAAATCCCACCTTGTAAATAATACCCACGCTTTTTTTCTTTTCGAACGGTCGTCCTGTGGTTTCAAAGCCTTTTTTATAGCCCATCACAAAAACTTCAGCCATTTTATCAATTTTTTCCTGTGAAAGCAGGTTCAAAAATCTGGCAGTTTTTATTTCGGTATCAGTAATGTATTCTCCGTATTTGTAAAGATATGTTACGTCTCCTAGTCCGTCCTTTGTAACAATACGTCTGGCAGCTGATTCTCTGGGCACGATCATATCCCGTATCCTGTCTTCATAAAAAATCTCACATGACTCATAAAGGTATCTGTATATACGATTATGAAATGTGTCGTACGTAAGCTTACCTGTTTCATACAAGGTCCGGATATCCTGATACATATTTAAAAACGGTTCCATAAGCGAGCTTTTTTTGTCAAATTTATACCCAATAAGAGAATATGCCTCATAAGACATAAAAGAGCAAAGCTTACCGTAACCTCCCCCCAGCATAAAATCCGCAAATGCCGGATTTGCGAAAGACTGGGTATATTCGGATCCTTTTATGGTGCTATACATTTTCCCATTTAATTCCGCCACATCCAGAGAACCGACATTCATGGCTTTAAAGCCATTATCCAGGTTTTCCAGAAAAGTATCCATTTCCAAAAACCATCTTTCAAACTTATCGTTCATATGCACCCCCTTAATCATCCTGAATAATTATAAGCCGATAAAAAACAGTGCAACCACAAAAATAAATATACATGCACAAAAAATAATGCCGACTTTACAGAAAAAGTAATTTTTCTCCTCTTCTTTAAATCCCTGAAATCCGAAAAACACTCCAAAACCTGCAAGTATCATACCGGTAAGCCCCATACTTCCGACGACCGTTCCACCTTTTCCGCCCGCACCGTAAGACATAACAATACCTGCTATTATAAGCGCAAGGGCAATACCTCCCAGTATAAGGGATAAAATGCCCCTTTTTGCCGGCTTAGACTCAAAAAACATGTATTGGTGGAAAATTTTTCCTTTAGTACTTTTAACTTTCGCCATAAATGTCTATCCTGTTCCAAATAGTTTCTTTGCTGCACCTGCACCTATGATATAACCTAATGCAGTACCTATAGTATTTAGTATAACATCGTCCACATCTCCTGCACCCACCGCAGTGTAATACTGTAGCGCTTCAAATCCTACACTGCTTAAAAACCCTAAAAACGTGGTAGATAAAAATCTTGTTTTTCCTGCAGTAGCAGCAGGCAGTAAAAAACCGAAGGGCATAAAGCAAATTATATTGCCAAATATATTCAGAAAAAAAATAGGAAAAGGAACCTTTGCAAAATTTGCAAAGAACAGTTTTATGACTCTGAACGGAGTCAGGTTAAGGGTTCCGTATGCAGGCAATCCCTCCAGATAAAATACACCTTCTCCCGTATCTCTTCCCAGCATAGACGAAAAAAACAAAAAGTATGACAATCCGGCTATGTATATTACAAATACAATGATACTTAAAACCCTTCCCGGTCTCATATCAGGATTTTACTCCATACTCAGCATAATAGGCATCAAGCCGGGTTTTAATATCCTCGTCTATCAATATTTTTCCGTTTATTTCTTTGTTGTAAAGCAGTTCTATCACATCCTCCATAGTTACAATGGCATCAGCTTCAAATCCGTATTCTTCCCGGATCTGATCAAGTGCTGTTTTTTCCTTGCTTTCCAGACCGCATTCCATTCTGTTTAAGGAAACCATCATTCCCTTTATCTGAATATCTGCCTGTGATGTAATAATGGGAAATGTTTCTTTTATAGATTTGCCGGAAGTTGTCACGTCTTCTATAATGATGACTCTGTCACCGTCTTTAAGCGGACTTCCCAGCATTATACCGGCATCTCCATGATCTTTTATTTCTTTTCTGTTGGAACAATAACGTATCTCTTTTCCGTACAAACGGCTGTAAGCCATAGCTGTAACAACGGAAAGAGGAATGCCTTTATAAGCCGGGCCGAAAAGGATATCAAAGTCGTCACCGAATCTGTTGTGTATGGCCTGAGCATAATACTCTCCAAGCCTTGTAAGCTGGCTTCCGGTCACATACAAACCGGCATTCATGAAAAACGGTGATCTACGACCGCTTTTAAGTGTAAAATCACCAAATTGCAGCACTCCGCTTTCTACCATAAATTCTATAAATTCCTTTTTGTACTGATCCATTAAGAACACCTCCTGAATTGTATCTTTTTATTATACACATTTGTGTTCATTTCATCAAATTATTAATGATCTAAAGTCTTTCATGCACTTTACTTTGGCATCGTACCTTTCGGTGTTTCCAAACCCGTATTGTGCAAAGACAAAAGGAACGCCTGCATTTGCACAGGCTTTTGAGTCACTATCGGTATCTCCGATGTATACCGGTTTTTTAATATTATTTCTGTCTATAACCGCTTTTATATTTTCTGCTTTAGACAACCCGGTTCTTCCCCAGCACTCGTGATCTTTGAAGACCCCTTCAAATGCATGTGCTTTCATAAAGGCTTCGATATATCCGTCCTGACAATTACTAACAATGAAAACAGGTACTTTTTCAGCAATCTTTTTTACTGTTTCTGTAACTCCGTCAAATAAAACAGCTCCTCTTTTCGCCAGATAGCCATTTTCAAAAATCCCCATATCATCCATAAGGGCGTTTCTTACTTCCGGTCTTTCACTTGGAAAAAGATTGGCTGCTATATCGTACATTGGAAGCCCCATATTTGAAAAAAGCTCTTCCCTTGTTATAGGTTCACGGATTATATCAGGTCTGGTTTTTAAAAGTTCATTCCATGCATCAGCTATCTCTTGTGTAGAATCCCACAAAGTACCGTCCAGATCAAAAATCACACCATCAGTTTCATTAAAAGAATAATCAAAATCCATTTGACAATTTACCACCTATAAGATATATTTATTTAGTCGCTGACATTGTTCATAGCGAAACACATGCTACTGTGGCTCAGTTGGTAGAGCAGCTGATTCGTAATCAGCAGGTCACCGGTTCAAGTCCGGTCAGTAGCTCTCGTGTAGCAACGAGCTGTGCACAACAAGAATAGAAAAAGCCCGATACGAGCCCGCTCAGTATCGGGCTTTTTCCATTCTTGTTGTATGCGGCGACTGCCGCGGGTCATTCGCTGACCTGTCAGCGAATGACCCTTGCACAGCTCTGCTTTGCCTGTTCGATGCACTTCTTATTTTATATTTGCAGCAAAAAACCTATTGCATCACGCCCCATTTTGTCATACAATGAAACATATTTCAAGTATGCACGTGTAGTTCATCGGTAGAACACCGGCTTCCCAAGCCGGGGAGGCGGGTTCGATTCCCGTCACGTGCTTATTATAATGCCAGTAATCTTGCGGCTTCCCGAGTTTTCGGAATGTATGCACGTGTATGCACATCAATATTTAAGCCTATTCCAGGCTTTTTAACACTGCTTCTACATCCTCATCATCCAGTATATCTCTTAAATAATGCATGGTCATTTGTACGGTAGAATGACCCATAATTTTTTGTATCTTATTAACAGATAAACCTTTTGCATAGTACATAGACGCTACGCAAAATCTTATCTTATGGCTTGAATATTTTCTGACTCCTATCCTTTTACAAACCCTTCCTAATTTCTCATTAAAAGGTGTGGTCTGTAAAGGCTGACCTTTATTATTAACAAATAAGTATTCACTATCCGGATTAACCTGTCTTATTATCTTTAGAATTTCCAATGACTTATCGCATAAGAAAACGTATCTTACACCTTTCTCGTGATAACCTTTTGTCTGGTTAACTGTTTTATACTCTCTGGGCGTAAAAGTTAAGTCATCATTCATCTCACAGGCTAAAGTCCTTTGTGATTTAACTCTTAATTTATTACCATTTATATCGTCCCATTTTAATGCTAATAACTCACCTATTCTTATAGGTATAAAAAAAGCAAACCTAATGGCAAGTGAATATATGGAATTATCATCTTCAAGATAGTCTAATATCTTTTTTCTGTCTTCTAATGAAAAGACATCATTATCGTTATTAACCTGTTTAGTAGGGAACTGACGCATATTTGCGTTTTTGGAAATATTAGTATCAACAATCTCTAATTCATTTATCGCATAATTATATATACCGTTGATAAGTGTCTTCGCATTCCCAAACGCTCTTGCGGTCATTTCTCTTTTCCTGGTCCATTCCATATAAAGATGCGTAAAATCTTTCACTGTTAACTTAGCTAAAGGCTTTTTTATGATTTCTTTATCTTTGAAATGTTTATTCCATACCTGTTTATACCTTTGAAGCGTTACGCCTTTGATAGGTGAGGTATTATTTGCCCATTTTAGATATTCTGGGAAAATTTCTTCCATTGTTAAATTAAATTTACCGTATAATGTCTCGTATAATTTACCGTACAATGCAGACTCGGACAGAGCAGTTATCTGTTTACGGTCTATGTAAACATACACTCTCCCGTTCTTTCTGTGCTTAATCTTGTCTTGATACTCGAGTTTAATTGATTTAATCTTATTCATTTTATCAATTTTGGCCGCAATCTCAGTCGCAGACATTGTATCATCTATGAAGCTTTAAGAAATGACAGAGAGGGTTTTATGACTGTATAATACGTTCTCTCTTTGAATCCTTTTAAAACTGCCCTGTTATAAGCTTTCAGTGACCGGATGATTTCCTGATTATCATCCGCTCCTGATCATATAACAGAGGCATGTTTTTTTGTCCTGAAACATGTCATCTATGTAGATTTTCATAAAAAAATCGGATCTTTGCAGATCCGACCAATGATATATAACACTTTTTAATCTAATCACAATATCTTATACTGAACAGTCCTGAGTCCCCAGCCGTCACAACTGTTTGCTCCCAATGCTCTGAAAACCCCGGGCTGAAGATCGAGGGCTCTGCTTCCGCCACCCATACCTCCGAGATCGTTAATCACTGCAGTAACGGTTTTGCCACCATAAGAAATAAGCACCTGATGTCCCAAAAGATCTCTTCTTCCCCAGGCAAGGGGTATAGCAACGCCAATAGAACTTTCTGACACATATGAACCGTTTGCTGTTATACTACCACACCCGGGATCGG